>NZ_JBEXKC010000059.1:0-50754 GCF_040609475.1 Streptomyces sp. NPDC004667
GCGCATAGTCGGCCGGGGCACCGCCCGCGCCGGCCGCCCCCCCCCCCGGGCGCCGCCCCGGGCCCCCCGCCCCCCCCCGCCCCCCGCCGGGCTCCGCTCAGTCCTCCCGCGTGTAGTAGCGGTAGAAGGCGGCGAGTCCGACGCCCACGCCGACGAACAGGCCGACGGTGGTGGACCGGAGCACCGAGGAGTTGGTGAGGCTGTGCAGGTAGCCGACGGCCACGCCCGCGAAGACGCCGTAGGCGGTGGCGTGCAGCTCCCGCATCAGGCGCGGACCGAACTCGTGGAGGGCGAACATGACGGCGGCGAACAGCACGCCGCACAGGATCCCGAAGAAGACGTTGCCCACGGTCACCGCGGCCGTGTCGCGTTCGATCTGGGCCGCCCAGACCCCGTACACGAGGCCGAGCAGCAGCGCACGGATCAGGGCGTTCCTGCTGCTGTGGTCCACGTTCACCGATGTCGTGGGGCGCTGCCTCCCGTACATGGTGGGTGCCGCATGTGCCATGGCGGGGCTCCTCTCTTCCCTCATCCAGGGCACACCCGGCGTCCCGGCGCGGCAAGTGGATCACTCGTCCGGGTGGCCCCGGTTCCACCCCGCCGGACGCCCGGTCCCCACCCGGACGCAGCAACAGGGGTGGCGCCGCCCACCGCCGGGGGCATTCCCTGGTGACGTGCGCACCTACCTGTCGGCGGCCCTCGTCGTGCTCGTGGCCCTCCTCGTGCCCGCGAGCGCGGTCGCCTACTGGGCCGACCGGGAGCTGGGGAACGCCGACCGCTACACCGCCGCCATGGCCCCGCTCGCCGAGGACCCGGCCGTCCGGGGCGTGGTCGTCACCCAGGCCACCCGCGCCCTCTCCGGACAGATCGACGCGGGCCCCTTCCAGGGCGGGGTCGACGCCCTGATCGGCGAGGCCCTGCGCTCCTTCGCCGGGACCCCGGCCTACCGCACGGCCTGGGACGCCGCCAACCGCGCCGCGCACACCGCCTTCCTCGCCGCCCTCGACTCCGGCCGCGGGGACGCGGTCACCATCGACCTCGCGCCGGTGCTCGCCCAGGTCAGGGGAGAACTGATCGCCGACGGCGTGCCCTTCGCCGACCGCATCCCGGAAACCCACCTGACCGTGAAGGTCATGGAGTACGACAACCTCGGCGCGCTCCGGAAGGGGTTCCACGTGCTCCAGATCGCCGGTGTCTGGCTCCCCCTGCTGACCCTGTGCCTGGCCGTCGCCGCCGTCGCCGTCGCCGTCCACCGCCGGCGCGCCGTCCTGGCCACCGGTCTCGGGCTGGCCGCGGGGGCCGTACTGCTCTGGATCGCCGTGGTCCTGTGCCGCCGGCTCACCCTCGACGACCTGCCCGCCGACGTCGACCGGGCCGCCGCCGGAGCGGTGTACGACGCGCTCACCGCGTTCCTGCGGACCACCGCCTGGGTGGTCCTCGCCATCGGGCTGGCGGCGGCCCTGGCCGCCTGGCTGGCCGGACGGCTGCGCCACACCCCATAAGCTCGGTACGTACACACCCATACTCCGCAGAACTCCCCAGAAGAACCGATTCGCGAGTGGCGACACGGAAGCGGAATGACCACCGAACGACGCACCGAGCACATACCGTCCGGGCGGCTGCGGCCGAATCCGCTCGCACCCCCCGCCTGGCTGCTCGCCGGACTGCGGCCGAGCCGCGCTCCCGTCCCCTGGGCGGCGGCCGTCCGCGCCGGGATCGCGCTGGCCACCCCGCTCGCCGTCGGCTTCGCCCTGGACGAGCCCGAATACGGCGCCCTCGTCTCCATGGGCGCCCTCTCCGGAGTCATCGGCGACACCGCCGACGCGTACCGGATGCGGATCCTGAACATCGCCGTCCCGCAGTTCTTCGGAGCCGTCGGCGTCGCCGCCGGCACCCTCGTCTACGGCCACGGCTGGCTCGCCGTCGGCGTCCTCACGCTGATCGCCCTCGTCTCCGGGATGATCTCCTCGATCGGCACCGTCGCCTCCGTGTCCGGACTGCTGCTCCTGCTCAACGCGGTCGTCGGCGCCGGCCTGCCGATGCCCGAACCCTGGTGGACCGCCCCGCTGCTGCTCAGCGCCGGCGGCCTGTTCGTGCTCGCCCTGAGCCTGCTGGGCTGGCCACTGCGCGGCCGGCTGCCCGAACGGACCGCCGTCGCGTCCGCCTACCGGGCCCTCGCCGACAGCCTGGAGGCCGCGGGCGGACCCGCGTACGAGGAACACCGCCACCGGCTCACCCAGGCCCTCAACCACGCCTACGACCTCGTCCTGGGCCGCCGGGCCCGGGTCCACGGCCGCAGCCCCTCGCTGGTGCTCCTGCAAGCCCAGCTGAACGCCCTGATCCCGCTGGTCGAAGCCGCGCCCGCCGCCCACCTGCGCGGCCGGCCCCTGGCGCCCGCGATCCCGGCGGCCGTACGGGAGCTGGCGCGGGCCGTCGAGGAGGGCCGCCCCGGCGCCCCCGTACCGGACCTGCCCGCTCCGCGGAGCCCCTCGGAGCGGGCCCTCGACTCCGCGCTGACGTACGCCGCGACCACCGTGCGGTCCCCCGGACCGGACCCGGACGCCATCGACGACCGGCTCGGCCGGCCCGCCGCCCTGCGGACCAGGGCCCGGCGGGCGGTGCGCGACACGATGCTGTCCGGGGCCTCCTGGCGGTACGGGCTGCGCCTCGCCCTGTGCATCGGTCTCGCGCAGTCCCTCGTCTCCCTGATCGAGGTGGAGCGGTCCTACTGGGTCGCCCTGACCGTCACCTTCGTCCTCAAACCGGACTTCGGCTCCGTCTTCTCCCGCGCCGTGCTGCGCGCCCTGGGCACCGCCGGCGGGCTGGTCCTGTCGGCCGCCGTCCTCGCCGAGGTACCGCGCGGCTGGTGGGACGTACCGGTCATGGCGCTGCTGGCCATGCTGATCCCGGTGTTCTCCACCAAGGGGTACGCCTTCCAGACCGCGGCCATCACCCCGGTGATCCTGCTGCTCTCGGACCTCCTCAACCACCAGGGCTTCGACCTGATCCGGCCGCGCCTGATCGACAGCCTCATCGGCTGCGCCATCGCCCTCGTCGCCGGCTACCTCCTGTGGCCCGAGAGCTGGCACACCCGGATCGGCGACCGGCTCGCCGACGCCGTGGACGACGCGGCCGGCTACGTCGAGCGGGCCTTCGCCCCCTTCCCGGACGACGCCGCGCTCCGGGCCGCCCGGCTGACCCGGCAGAAGGCCCGCCGCCGTATCTACCGGGACCTCTCCGACGTGCGCAGCGAGTTCCAGCGGGCCCTGACCGAACCCCCGCCCACCGGCCCCCGGGCTGCCGCGTGGTGGCCGCTGGTGGTGGCGGTGGAGCGGATCGTGGACGCGACGACGGCGGCCCGGGTCCGGGTCAACCACGGAGCCCCGCCCCCCGGCGCCGAGGAGGTGGCGGCCCTGCGGGACGAGCTGCACGGCCTGGCGCGCGGGGTGCGCAGCAGCGCGACCCTGAAGGAGGTCCGCGTCCGGCCCCTCCCGCCGGAGGCCCGGGACTCCGTCCTCGCCCCGGTCCACCAGGAGGTCGCGGCGGCCCGCGCGATCGCCCAGCCGGACCGGTGACCTCCGGCGGCGGTCCTCCCGATCCCCCAGCCGGACCGGTGACCCCCGGCGGCGGCCCGACGCGCCTCCCGGACGCCCCGGTCCCCCGAACGGCGCACGGGCCGGGCCGGGCCGACCGCCGCGGGGGAGCATCGGAGCATGCACCGGGTCCCGGCCGTGATGGTCCTCGCCGCCGTCCTGGCGGGCACGGCGGGGTGCGCCGACGTGGAGGGGATCAAGAGCGAGGGCAACCTCGGCACCGTGCACGCCCCCAAGACCCTGTGGCAGGACATCCACCCCGACCCGCCCGCCAGGGGACAGCAGCCGGGCGAGGCGGCCACGGTGCCGGGACTCCCCAGGGCGCCGGCGCTGACGATGCGCGGGGTCGACGCGCCGGCCGTCGTACGCGCCGACATCACCTCCGCCACCGCCGAGGACGGCGGGACGGGCCGCCTCGTCGACCCGCGCGCGGTGCGGAGGCTCGCGCTCTGCACGGGGGCCGCGGACGGCGGGCCCGACTGCCCGGTGCGCCCCGGCGTCCTGCACGACCTGACGGGTGACGGCCGCGAGGAGCTGATCACGGCCCTGGACGTGGACGGCCGGACCAGCGAACTGCGCGTCTACACCGTCCGGGACGACGGCCGGATCGCCCGGATCCTGGCCCGGCGCGGGGTACTGGAGGGCGTCGAGGTGGCCGCCGGGCACCTGGCCGTCCGCGAGCCGACCTCGAACCCGCGCTACACCTCGGTCTCCGACTACGTCTGGGACGCCGGGACGCGCAGCATGAGCCTGTCGCAGCTCACCCTCGACGAGTGCGCGTCCCTCACGGACGTCCCGCTGCCCGGGGCCCGGTCGCGATGCGCGCGCTGAGCAGCCTGCGCTGGAAGATCGCCCTCACCACCACGACGGTGTGCTGCCTGGTCGCCGCCGCGCTGGGGATCCTCGTGCACAACGTGGTCGCCCGGCAGATCGTCGGCGAGGTCCGCAAGGAGGCGGCCCGGGACCTCGACCACGCCCTCGGCCACTACGAGTACGGGACGGCGCACGGCGACGTGAACGCCGCCCTGGACCCGCCCGGCCTGCCCGCCCCGCTGCGCGAACTCGTCGCGCGCGGCCGGACCGGCAGCATGGTCGGCACCCACGGGGGCGAACCCGTCATGTGGGCGGCCGGACCCGCCGACCGCGCGGCCCTCGCGGTCTGGATCCCGTACGGGAGCACGCGCGGGCGGCTGCGGCACATCGACACCGCGATCCTGGCCTCCGCGGCGCTCGCGGCCGGGGTCGTGGCACTGGCCGGCCTCTTCCTCGCCGACCGGATCAGCAGACGGCTCGCCACCACGGCCGCCGTGGCCCGCCGGATCAGCGCCGGGAACCTGGACGCCCGGGTGGACTTCCCGGCCTACGGGGGCCGGGCCACCGGCGCGGGCGCCGCCCCGGACACGGACCCGGACGCCGCCCCGGACGCGGACCCGGACGGACGCCCGCGGCCGCGCCGCTACCGCGACGAGGTACGCGACGTCGCACACGCCCTCGACACCATGGCGGCCTCGCTCCAGGAACGGCTGGAGGCGGAGAAACGGTTCACGGCGGACGTGGCGCACGAGCTGCGCACCCCGCTGACGGGATCGCTGGCGGCGGCCGCGCTGCTGCCCGAAGGCCGCCCGAAGGAGATGATCAACGACCGGCTGCGGGCCCTGCACCTGCTCACCGAGGACCTGTTGGAGATCTCCCGGCTCGATTCGGGCGTGGAGCGGGCCGACCTGTCCCGGGTGGAGCTGGGCCGGGCCGTGGAGCGGGCCGTCGCCGGGACCCGGCTGCCCGCCGAGGTCCGGGTGGTCCGCGACGCGGTGGTGCTCACCGACCGGCGGCGCCTGGACCGGATCCTGGCCAACCTGCTGGCCAACGCCCACAAGCACGGCCGGCCGCCGGTCGAGGTGACGGTGGAGGGGCCGGTCGTGGCGATCCGCGACCACGGTCCGGGCTACCCGGCCGAACTGATCGAGCAGGGCCCGAAGCGCTTCCGCACCGGTGACCCCGGGCGCGGCCGGGGCCACGGCCTGGGCCTGACCATCGTGGCGGGCCAGGCCGCGGTCCTGGAGATCGTCCTGGAGTTCGTCAACGCCCCGGACGGGGGCGCGCTGACGACCCTGCGCCTGCCGGTGGGGCGGCTGCCGGAGGCCGGCTGACCGCGGCGCGGTCGACCGGCCCCGTCCACCGGGCTGATCAGACGCCGATGTTCTTGCCGTCCTTGCGCCAGACCGACACGACCGCCGGGCGGACGATCTTGCCGGGGCCGTCGGGCCACACCGACTGCGGCTTCTCGACGGATGCGCCGTCGATCTCGCCCGGGTGCTGCACCGCGACCAGGACGCGCTTGTCCTGGACCAGCGGACCGCAGGTCTCGGCGCCCCGCGGCACGGTCAGGAACTGCTTCAGCTCACCGCGGCGCTCACCGGCGGTGGCGACGCCGAACAGACCGTCGTGCGAGCCGAGCTGGTTGCCGTCCGTGGAGATCCACAGGTTGCCGTGCGGGTCGAAGGTCACGTTGTCCGGGCAGGAGATCGGGCTGACCTTGTCCTTGGGGAAGCCCGCGAAGTAGGTCGACGCGTCGTTCGGGTCGCCGGCGACCAGGAACAGGCGCCAGGCGAAGCCGTCGCCCGCCGGGTCGTCGAAGTTCTCGGCGAGCTCCAGGATCTGGCCGTGCTTGTTCAGGTTGCGCGGGTTGGCCTCGTCCGCGCCGGCCTTGCCGGCCTTGCCCCGGTCGGTGTTGTTGGTCAGCACCACGTAGACGCGGCCGGTGCGCGGGCTCGGCTCGATGTCCTCGGGGCGGTCCATCTTGGTGGCGCCGACCTTGTCACCTGCCTGGCGGGTGAAGACGAACACCTCCTCGGCGGTCATGCCCTCGACGTGCGAGACGTTGCCGGAGGCGGAGGCGGTGGCCAGCTTGATCCAGACGCCCGAGCCGTCGAACTGGCCGTCGGCGGGGAGCTTGCCGGAGCCGTCGACCTCGGCGGCCGGGGAGTCGCCGGTCAGCTTGGCGACGTAGAGGGTGCCCTCGTCGAGCAGCGTGAGGTTGTGCTCCTTCGCCGCGCGGCTGTCGCCCCGCTTCATCTGCTTGCTCGACACGAACTTGTAGAAGTAGTCGAAGCGCTCGTCGTCGCCCATGTAGACGACGGGACGGCCGTCCTCGGTCAGCCGGGGCTGGGCGCCCTCGTGCTTGAAGCGGCCCAGCGCGGTGCGCTTGCGCGGGACGGAGTTCGGGTCGTACGGGTCGAGCTCGACGACCCAGCCGAAGCGGTGGGACTCGTTGGGCTCCTGGAGGCAGTCGAAGCGCTTGTCGAACCGCTCCCACTTGCGCTCGGTGGCGCCGGTGCTCACGCCGTACCGCTTGAGGCGGGCCGCCTCGGCCGGGTCGGTGACCTGGCCGGCGTTGGCGAAGTACTGGTTGAAGTTCTCCTCGCCGTGGAGGGTGGTGCCCCACGGGGTGGTGCCGCCCGAGCAGTTGTTCAGCGTGCCGAGGACCTTGGTGCCGGTCGGGTCGACGGAGGTCTTCAGCAGCGCGCTGCCCGCGGCCGGGCCGGTGAGGCGGAACTCGCTGGTGGCGGTGAGGCGGCGGTTGAGCTGGTGGCGGTTGACCGCGGTCAGCTTGCCGGAGCGGTGGTCCTCCTGGACGACGACGACGCCGAGGCCGTGCGCGGCCCACGCGACCTCGACCTGCTCGCGGGTCGGGTTGGCCGGGTCGTAGCCCTTGAACATGAGGTTCTCGTCCGTGTACTCGTGGTTGGCCACGAGCAGCTGCTGGCGCTCGTAGCCGCCGCCGAGCGGGAGCAGGCTCAGGAAGTCGTTGTTGTAACCGAATTGACCGGCCTGGGCTGCTGCGGTCTGCTTGTCCGGATTGAACCCCGGGGCGCCCTTGACGATCGGGTCGCCCCAGCGGATGACCACGTTCTGGTCGTGACCCTCGGGGACGGTCACCCGGTCGTCGGTGTTCGGTGCGACGGCCTTGAAGCGCAGGCCGCGGGCGGCCTCGCCGGAACCGGCCTTGGGGTCGGCGGAGGGAGCCGCCTCGGCGGACTGGCCGCCGCCCGCACCGAGGGTGACGGCGGTGCCGGCGGCGGTGGCGACGGTCACGACCGCCGCGGAGCGCAGCATCGAGCGGCGGGAGTAGGCACGGGCGATGACGTCGCCGACGTACTCGTTGTCACTGGTGTTGGGCACCTCGTGGAAGCAGGCGTCGCCACAGCGGTAGCGGCAGGTGAGAGCGGAACGGCCGCTGCCGTGCGGGTTGCCGATGAGCGGCAGGAGCTTGCGCACGAGGTGTCCTCCGGTGGGTGCACGACGCCGACGACATGTCGGGGCGAATCAGCGGCGACGCTAGGCGCGGGTTGCGCCGATGCGGCGGCGCGGGAGTGAACGCTGAATGAACCCGGCACGGCGGAGGGGCAGTTCGGGCGGAGGCCGCTGTTCCCTGGTTGGCTGGGCGCCACGAAAGGCGCCCCTGCCGAAGTTCCAGCCAAGGGGCCGATAACCTTACGTGTCCACTCTGGGCAGGGATCAACCGCGCAGCACGGACAAATGACGCACGCACTCATGCGAAAGGCCTGGCCCATGGGTATTCGGAGCTTGTTGCGCAAGGTGTTCGGACGGTCGGCCGAGCCGGTTCCGGAGACGTCGGATTCCACTGCTTCGGCGGCGGTCCCCAGCCAGGCGGAACGCAATCCCCTGGACGCGGCCGCCGATCTGGTGGCGGCCTCCTTCGACAACCCCACCGTCCCGCCGCAGTCCGCACCGCGCGACCGCGAGCCGGCCACGTTGCTGACCGCCCCGGCGCACACGACGGACCCCACGGTCCCGGAGGCCCGGCGCCCTTCGCCTCCGGCGCTTCCCGAAACCCCCTCCCCGGCGAAGCCGACCCCGGCCGGTCCGGACACCCCCGCACCGGAGCCCGCCGCCGAAGCCGAGCCTTCCGCCGCCGAGGCGGAGCCGGAGGCCGTCCCGGCCGCGCAGGCGGACCCCGAGGCCGTCACCACCGAAGCCCCCGCACCGGAGGCCGAAGCCGCCACCACCGAGCCCGAGGCCACCGCCGCCGAGCCCGAGGCCGTCCCGGCCGCGCAGGCCGAGCCCGAGGCCGTCACCACCGAAGCCCCCGCACCGGAGGCCGACGCGGAGCCCGCCGCCGAGGCGGAGCCGCAGGCCACCGCAGCGCCGGCCCAGCCGGAGACCGAGGCGCCCGCAACGGCCGAAGCCGAGCCTTCCGCCGCCCAGGCGGAGCCCGAGGCCCCGGCCGAAGCAGCCGAGCCGGAAGCCGTCACGGAGCCCGAGGCCACCCCGGCCGAGCCCGAAGCCGCCACCACCGAAGCCCCCGCACCGGAGGCCGACGCCGAGCCCGCCGCCGCCCAGGCTGAGCCGGAGGCCACCCCGGCGGAGCCGGAAGCCGAGGCCACCGAAGCCGAGGCCGTGACGGCCGAAACCGAGGCCACCACGGAGACGCTGCCCGAGGCCCCGGCCGAAGCGGCCGAAGACGAAGCCTCCGCACCGCAGGCCGATGCGGAGCCCGAGGCCGCTCCGGCGGAGCCGGAAGCCATCGCCGCCCCGGCGCAGCCGGAGACCGAGGCCACCGACGCCAAGGCCGTGACGGCCGAAGCCGAAGCCACCACGGAGACGCTGCCCGAGGCCCCCGCGCCGCAGGCCGACGCGGAGCCCGAGGCCGCTCCGGCGCAGCCGGAAGCCGTCGCCACCGCCGAGCCGGAGACCACCCCGGCGCAGCCGGAAACCGTCGCCGCCCCGGCGCAGCCGGAGACCGAGGCCACCGACGCCAAGGCCGTGACGGCCGAAGCCGAAGCCACCACGGACACGCTGCCCGAGGCCACCGGCACCGTCGAGCCGGAGGCCGAAGCGGCCGAGCCGGAGGCCGAAGCCGCCGCCGAGGCCCCCGCGCCGCAGGCAGAGGCCGAGGCCGATGAGCCGGAGCCGGAGCCTGAGGCGGAGCCTCAGGGGCCCGCCATCGCCGCGGCAGCGGTACGGCGGCGGGCGCCCGAGGTGGCGGCCGCGTACAAGGCCGCCGGCCAGGTGCTGCGCACCAAGGGCAAGGCCGGGGCCCGCGCCAGGGTGTACCTGGTCCTCGACCGCTCCGGTTCCATGCGCGGCTTCTACAAGGACGGCAGCGCCCAGTACCTCGCCGACCACACCCTGGCCCTGGCCGCGCACCTCGACGAGGAGGCCACCGTCCACACGGTGTTCTTCTCCACCGAGCTCGACGGCACCGCCGAGCTGACCCTCGACGCCCACGACACCGCCTGGGTCGAGGCCCGCCACGCCGAACTCGGCCGGATGGGCCGCACCAGCTACCACGTGGCCGTGGAAGCCGTCCTGGAGCACTACCGCAAGGACGGCGGCACCGGCCCCGCCCTGGTCGTCTTCCAGACGGACGGCGCGCCCGACAGCCGTCAGCCCGCCCGCCAGGCGATCGTCGACGCCGCCGCCACCGCCCCCGAGGTCCACTGGCAGTTCGTCGCGTTCGGCGACCACGACAACAAGGCCTTCGACTTCCTGCGCAAGCTGGACGCCGACAACGCCGGCTTCTTCCACGCCGGCCCGGCCCCCGCCGAGCTCGCCCCGGCCGCCCTCCTCAAGGGCCTGCTCGACCGGTTCTGAACGCCCCCGGACGACGACGACGAAAGGCGGCGCCCCCCTCCCGGTCCGGGAGGGGGGCGCCGCCTTCGTACGAGCGGGCCCCAGGGCCCGCGAGGCATCAGCCGCGCGGCGAACCGGCGTCCGGGGCGACCGCGTCGGAGACGGGCCGCTCCGAGGCCGCGGCCTTGGTCTCGACCGGCTTGCGCAGCGCGATGTTCAGCTCGCGCAGGCGGGCCTCCTCCAGCACCGTCGGCGCGCCCATCATCAGGTCCTGGGCGTTGCCGTTCAGCGGGAAGGCGATGGTCTCGCGGATGTTCGGCTCGTCGGCCAGCAGCATCACGATGCGGTCCACGCCCGGGGCGATGCCACCGTGCGGCGGGGCGCCGAGGCGGAACGCGCGCAGCATGCCGGCGAACTCGCGCTCGACGGTCTCGGCCTCGTAACCGGCGATCTCGAAGGCCTTCAGCATGACCTCGGGCTCGTGGTTGCGGATGGCGCCCGAGGACAGCTCGATGCCGTTGCAGACGATGTCGTACTGCCAGGCCAGGATGTCGAGCGGGTCCTTCTCCTCCAGGTCCTTCATGCCGCCCTGCGGCATGGAGAACGGGTTGTGGGAGAAGTCGATCTTGCCGGTCTCCTCGTCCTTCTCGTACATCGGGAAGTCGACGATCCAGCAGAAGCGGAAGACGTTCTCCTCGAACTGGCCCGCGCGCTTGGCCGCCTCGACGCGCACGCCCGACATGATCTTGGAGACCTCGTCGAACTCGCCCGCACCGAAGAACACCGCGTGCCCGGCCGCCAGGCCCAGACGCTCGGTGAGGACCTTGACGTTCTCCTCGGTGAGGAACTTGGCGATCGGGCCGGTCAGCGCGCCGTCCTCGCCCACGCGGACCCAGGCCAGGCCCTTGGCGCCCAGCGAGATCGCGTACTCGCCGAGGCCGTCGAAGAACTTGCGCGGCTGCGCGGCGGTGTCCGGGACGGCGAGCGCGCGCACGTGCTTGCCGGCGAACGCCTTGAACTCCGAGCCCTCGAACACGTCGGTGATGTCGACGAGCTCCAGCTTGGCGCGCAGGTCGGGCTTGTCGTTGCCGTACTTCAGCATCGACTCGCGGAACGGGATCCGCGGGAACGGCGACGTGACCTCGCGGCCCTTGCCGAACTCCGTGAAGATCTCCGTCATCAGGCGCTCGATCGGCTGGAAGACGTCCTCCTGCTCGACGAACGACATCTCGACGTCGAGCTGGTAGAACTCGCCCGGCGAGCGGTCGGCGCGGGCGTCCTCGTCGCGGAAGCAGGGCGCGATCTGGAAGTACCGGTCGAAGCCGGAGATCATCAGCAGCTGCTTGAACTGCTGCGGCGCCTGCGGCAGCGCGTAGAACTTGCCCGGGTTCAGACGGGACGGGACGACGAAGTCACGGGCGCCCTCGGGGGAGGTCGCGGTGAGGATCGGGGTCGCCATCTCGTTGAAGCCGAGGGCCACCATCTTCGAGCGGATCGACGCGATGACGGCCGAGCGCAGCATGATGTTGCGGTGCATGCGCTCGCGGCGCAGGTCGAGGAAGCGGTACTCCAGACGCCGCTCCTCGTTCACCCCGTCGTCGGTGTTGATCGTGAAGGGCAGCGGGGCGGCGGCGCCGAGCACCTCGACCTCGACGGCCTCGATCTCGATCTCGCCGGTCGGCAGCTCGGGGTTGACGTTGTCGGCGCCACGGGAGACGACCTTGCCGTCGACCCGCACGACCGTCTCCTTGGACAGCTTGTCCAGGACGGCGGCGGCCGCGGTGCCGGGGCGGGCGACGAGCTGCGTGATGCCGTAGTGGTCACGCAGATCGATGAAGAGGATGCCGCCCAGGTCTCGACGATTGTGCAGCCAGCCGCTCAGCCGGACGTCGGAGGCGACGTCGGAGGCACGGAGCTCGCCGCACGTGTGGGACCTGTACCGATGCATCAGTCATCCAGTTCTACGCGATACCAGGGTGGATTCAACCGTCCCAAGGTTACCGTCCGGGCGGGCCGCCCGACGGGCACGCCCGTGCCGGGGCCCGCACCGCATCCGTGCCGGGGCCCGTACCGCGTCCGTGCCGGCACCCGCACCGCGCCCCTGCCGCGCCCGTACAGGGGGATGAACAGGCAGCCCGGCCGGATGACCTGTAAAGATGGCCGGGTGCGCACCGAGGACGTCCTGGCAGCCATCGCGACCGGTCTGTGGCGATGGGACAACGCCTCCGGGACGGTCACCCTCGACGGCGAGGCCGCCCGGCTGCTCGGCCTGCCCGCGGATCCCGTCGTCCTGCCGGAGGCCGCCGCCCGCTCCCGCTTCCACCCGGTGGACTGGAACGAGATCAACGGCATCGTGAACCTCGCCGTCGCCGAGGGCACCCTCGCCGAGGCCCGGCTGCGGGTCATGGACGAGGACGGGCGCGTGCTGCGCACCGTGCGCAGCCGCTCGAAGCCCCTGCTGAACGTGACGGCCGAGGGCCGCGTCGACTACGAGCTGATCGGCACCATCCAGGAGATCGCCGAACCGCAGCCGGGCACCACCGCGGCGCACACCCCGATCACCGGCGACTGGCGGCGCTCCCGCGAGGCCTTCCTGCTGGACGCGGGCCGGGCGCTGGCCGAGGCCCGCTCCACGGCGGAGGTGCTGCGGGTCGCGGCCTCGCTGTCCATGCCGGGCTTCAACCCGGACGGGCTGGCCGTCTTCGGAGTGGCGGGCGACCGGCTGTCGATCATCGGGCACCACGGGCACGGCGCCGGGGAGGAGAGCCCCTTCACCGACATGCCGCTGGACACCGACTACCCGGCCGCCGAGGTCGTCCGGGGCGGCCGGGCGATCTACCTGCCCAGCCCGGAGGACTACCTGCGGCGCTTCCCGGTCACCTGGCCGCTCGCCCAGCGCTTCGGACGCGAATCCTGGGCCTTCCTGCCTCTGATCGTGGCCGGGCGCACCATGGGGGCCTGGATGGCCGCCTTCAAGCACCCGGTGACCTTCTCGCCCGACGAGCGCTCCGTGCTGACGACGGTGGCCCGGATGCTGGCCCAGGCCCTCCAGCGGGCCGGGGTGGCCGAGTCCGAGCGGGAACTCACCACCGGACTCCAGCGGTCGATGATGCCGCAGCTGGGCCCCGAGATCCCCGGCATGACCCTCGCGGCCCGCTACGTCCCCACCGGCGGCGGCCTCCAGGTCGGCGGCGACTGGTACGACGTGATCCCGCTGCCCTCGGGCCGGTTCGCGCTGGTCATCGGCGACGTCCAGGGCCACGACGTACGGGCGGCCGGCCTGATGGGCCAGCTGCGCATCGCCGTGCGCGCCTACGCCTCCGAGGGCCACCGCCCCGACGCGGTCCTCTCGCGGGCCTCCCGCTTCCTGTCCGGGCTCTGCTCCTCCCAGGAGTCGGACCCGGCCGAGGGCCCCGACTACCAGAGCCCGCGCTTCGCGACCTGCCTCTACGTCGAGTGCGACCCGGAGACGGGCCTCCTGGAGGTGGCCCGCGCCGGGCACCCCGACCCGGCGATCCGGATGGCGGACGGCACCGTCCTGATGCGGCCCACCGCGGGCGGCCTGCCGCTCGGCATCATCCCCGACACCGACTACCCCACGACCCGGTTCACCCTGGAACCCGGCGAGACGATGATGCTCTGCACCGACGGGCTCATCGAGACCGGCGGGCACGACCTGGACACCGGCTGGGCCCGGCTGCGGGCCATCCTCGAATCCGGGACCCACGACACGGAGAGCCTGGAGCCCCGGCACCTCGAACGACTGGCCGACCTGCTGGTGCAGGCCGTCCACGGGCCCTCCTCGCACCACACCACCGGGCCGCTGGCCGACCGCCGCGAGGACGACATAGCAGTGGTGCTGCTCTGCCGCGAGAGCGCGGACTGCGGCTGCGGAACCCCGCTGACGCACCCGGCGCGCCCCGCCCGGCGCACGGTGCTGACCGTGGCGCAGGCGGAGCCGGAGCGGATCGCCGGGGCCCGCCGCCAGGTCCGGGAACTGCTGCACGACTGGGCGGACCCCGAGCAGGTCGACGCGGCCGAGCTGATGGTCTCCGAGATGGTGACCAACGTACTGGTCCACACCGACGGCGACGCGCTGCTGGTCGCGGAGGCGGTGGGCGAGCTGGGCGCGCGCCGGCTGCGCGTGGAGGTGGCGGACGCCAGCGACGAGCTGCCGCACATGCGCCACCCCGGCGAGATGGCGTCGAGCGGGCGCGGCGTACTGCTGATGGAGATGCTCGCCGACACCTGGGGCGTCGACCCGCGCGGCGCGGGCAAGTCGATCTGGTTCGAACTGCGCGAACGCTCCAAACCGAACGAGGAACAGGACCAGGACCGGCTGGACCGGTAGACCGGTAGACCGGTAGACCGCTAGTTCACCCTGAAGGCCGAAAGGCGGACGCGGCGATGGCGACACCCCTGCTCCCCGCCCCGGTGCGGCGGCTCGCCGCCTGGTGCGCCGTCGTCCTGCTCGCCGCCGGCGTCCTCGCCGTCGCCGTCTGGCTGTGCGTCGTCCTCAAGACCGTCGTCACGCCCGTGCTGCTCGCCGTGCTCGGTACCGCCCTGCTCGGGCCCCTGCACCGGCGGCTGATCCGGATGGGGGTGCAGCGCTCGCTCGCCGCGGCCCTCACCTGCCTCGCCGTCCTCGCGGTCGTCGGCGGGGCCGTGTACGTCGTCGTCCTCGCGCTCGTCGAGACCGGCGACCAGATCGTCGACGCCCTCCGGCGGGCCGGCCAGGCCCTCGCCGAGCACTTCGGGGCGGTCGGCACCTCGGTGGAGGACCTCGCCAAGAACTCCCAGGGTCTGCTCGCGAAGTTCGGCGGGACCGCCGCCTCCGAGCTGCTCGCCGGGCTCAGCGTGGTCGGCACGACGATCGCGATGGCCGTCCTGGCCCTCGTGCTGATCTTCTTCTTCCTGCGCGACTCCGACCGGGCCGCCGACACCCTGCGCTCCCTGGTCCCGAGCCGGTCGGGCGACCTGATGGAGGCGATGGGGCGGCGCGCCTTCGAGGCCGTCGAGGGCTTCATGCGCGGCACCACCCTGGTGGCCCTCGTCGACGCCGTGCTGATCGGCGCGGGACTGCTGGTGTTCGGGGTGCCGGGTGCGGTGGGACTGGCGGCGCTGGTGTTCGTCACCGCCTACGTCCCCTACCTCGGCGCCTTCCTCTCCGGCGCCGTGGCGGTCCTCGTGGCCCTCGCCGACCGGGGCTGGGTCATCGCCCTGTGGGTCCTGGGCGTCGTCCTGGCGGTCCAGATGATCGAGGGGTACGTACTCCAGCCCCTGGTCCAGAGCCGGACGGTACAGATGCACCCCGCGCTGGTGATGCTGGCGATCACGGCCGGGGCCAGCGTCGCCGGCATCCTCGGCATGCTGCTGGCCGTCCCCCTGACGGCGGCCGCCTTCGGCATCGTCTCGGAACTGCGCGACCGCTTCCCGGAGCGGACCCCAGAGCCCCCGCTCCCCTGAGGGGCGCCCGGGTCGGGCGCCCCTGGGTGAAGGGACAGCGTCCTGCTACAGGCCGCCCTCGGTCATCCCGTGCACGGCCGGGATCGTTCCCAGCCGTCCCTTCTGGAAGTCCTCGAACGCCTGCTGGAGCTCTTCCCGGGTGTTCATGACGAACGGGCCGTAGTGGGCCATCGGCTCACGGATCGGCTGCCCGCCGAGCAGGACGACCTCCATGTCCGGCGTGTGCGCGTCCTGCTTCTCGTCCGCGCGGACGGTCAGCGAACCGCCGGCGCCGAAGACCGCCGTCTGTCCCAGGTGGATCGGACGGCGCTCGGCACCCACCGAGCCCTTGCCCGCCAGCACGTACGCCAGCCCGTTGAAGTCCTCGCGCCACGGCAGGGTCACCTCCGCGCCCGGAGCCAGCGTCGCGTGGATCATCGTGATCGGGGTGTGGGTGATACCCGGACCCGCGTGCCCGTCCAGCTCACCGGCGATCACGCGGAGCAGCGCACCGCCGTCGGGCGTGGTCAGCAGCTGGACGTTGCCACCGCGGATGTCCTGGTAGCGCGGCGCCATCATCTTGTCCTTCGCCGGCAGGTTCACCCACAGCTGGAGGCCGTGGAAAAGGCCACCGGACATGACGAGGTGCTCCGGCGGGGCCTCGATGTGGAGGAGGCCCGAGCCCGCGGTCATCCACTGGGTGTCGCCGTTGGTGATGGTGCCACCACCGCCGTTGGAGTCCTGGTGGTCGAAGATCCCGTCGATGATGTACGTGACGGTCTCGAAGCCGCGGTGGGGGTGCCAGGGGGTGCCCTTCGGCTCCCCAGGCTGATACTCCACCTCGCCCATCTGGTCCATCATGATGAACGGGTCGAGGTGGCGGTAGTCGATCCCGGCGAACGCGCGGCGCACCGGGAAGCCCTCGCCCTCGAAGCCGCCCGGGGCCGTGGACACGGCCAGTACCTTGCGGGCCGCCGCGGTCTGCGGCACAGCCACGCGCGGAAGGGTCAACGGGTTCTCAACAGTCACTGCGGGCATGGTCAGGACCTCCTTCTGCTTCGACTTTAGTTGAAAGTCGAACTTTCTGCCACACCGCACAGAACAGCGCACCCGCCCGGGTCATTCCCGGACGGGTGCGCTGGGGGGCGACAGGGCCCTGAGCAGGGAAATCCCGCCAAATGTCGTACGCATGACAACCGAAGGGACTGCCGCGGGGTCTTCCCGGACATGGAGACCCACCCGACGACCGAGCCCGATCCCGAACCCGCCTCCGAGGCGGAGACCGATCGCCGCCGACGCGTGCCCGCGCCCCTGGCCGCCCTCGGCCGGGCCGCCGGCATCGCCGCCCTGGTCACGGCCATCGGCTACGCCATGTACCGCTGGGCCTCGACCGGCATGCCGCTGTCACCGCTGCCTGGGTCCCCGTGGCCCTACCTCACCGCCTGGGCGGTCCTGACGTTCCTGGCTGGCCTGCTGCTCCAGTGGGCCACCGCGAAGGTCGAATACGACGGCCGCTGGCAGCTCCTCGTCCTGCCGGCCTACGCCGGGATCCGCCTGTCCCTGGCCCACCACCCGGACCCGGCCCTCATCTACGCGTACGGGGCGGCGACCCTGGCGGCGGGCACGGCGGTCACCGCCCTGTGGCGGCGCAGACTGCGGCGGAGCGGCTCTTAGCCGTACATCCGGCGCATGGCGAAGTCGACCATCTGCTCGACGGCCTTCGCGTCGAAGACCATCCGGTGGTCGCCCTCCATGTCGAGGACGAAGCCGTAGCCGGTGGGGAGCAGGTCGATCACCTCGGCGCCGGTGATCACGAAGTACTTGGACTCCTTGCCGGCGTACCGGCGGAGCTCCTTGAGCGTGGTGAACATCGGGATGACGGGCTGCTGCGTGTTGTGCAGCGCCAGGAACCCCGGGGTGTCTCCGCGCGGGCAGTAGACCTTCGAGGTGGCGAAGATCTGCTGGAAGTCCTCGGCGGACAGCGACCCGGTGGTGAAGGCCCGTACGGCGTCCGCGAGCGAGGGCGGGGACGGCTCGGGGTACAGCGGCGGCGCCTGCTGCGCGTACCCCTGCGGGGGCTGCTGCGCGTAGCCCTGCTGGGCACCCGGGTTCTGGTCGTAGCCGTACATGGACCGAAGCCTATCGAGGCCGCGGGCCGTCCGGGGCGGTACCGCCCTTCAGGGCCTCGACGAAGGGGGCCCAGGCCGCCGCCGACAGCACGATGACGGGCCCGCCCTTCCTTTTGGAGTCCCGCATGGGGACGAGTCCGGCGAGGCCGTCGGCCACCTCGACGCAGAGCCCCTCAGGGGCCGTGCTGTGACTGCTCCTCCGCCAGGCGACGGCGCTCAGCTCGGCGTGCGTGATTGCCATTTGCGTAGTCCTCCGCTGCTGCCTCGATCATTTTCAGGGACACCTCGGGTGGCAGGGCGACCGCCCGGAGGCGGTTGTACGCCTGCTGGTACTGCATCACGATGCCCGGATCGTCGATGATCTGGCCGCTGTACATGCCCTCGGTATACATGACCGGTGGGGCATCACTAAAGCTCATGAGGAAAGTCGATCCCATCATGAAGGGATGCGCTCCGGCACTCCACGGAAGGATCTGTGGAATGAAACGGCGGCGACGGGCAACAGCCGCCACATGGGCCAACTGCTCGGCCATGAGCTGGTCTTCGACAATGGGCTGCCGAAGGATCGACTCGTGAAGGACGACCCAAGACGCAGGCCCTTCGGGCTCTTCGAAGACCCAGGCGCGGGCACGCCGCCCGGCGACCCTCTGCTCGACCACCTCGTCGTCATCCCGCGGGCTGAAGGCGTGGACGATCTCCCGAATGTAAGGCTCCAGTTGCAATGGGCCCGGAATGAGCATGGGACTCCACTCCTCGATATCCCGGGCGTTCGCCTCCATTTCCACGGCATCGGCGAAGTACGGCGCATACAAACTGGTCCGAGCCTTACGAACGTCCTCGCAGCAACGCGCAAAGAAGCCGTCCGTCCGCAGCACCTGATCCACATGCCGGGCCAGGTCCAGCGGCATCCGCCGCTGACCCCGCTCGATCTCGCTCAGGTAGCTGACCCCGTAGAAGCTGCCCTCCACCGTCTGCTTGAGCGTTAGCCCAGCAGACTCCCGTTTCCAGCGAAGCTCCTTGCCGTAGAAGGCCGGAACGCTCGCCGAACCGTCGATCTCCTTACGTGGGGCCACAATCGCCTGCTTTCCACACTTCGCACCGTGGAGCCGAAACCCTTCCCACGGTACGCGGCGCCGCGCCAGCCTGTGAGGGCTTCGTCACACTCCGCACAGGAACGGAAGTCTCCCCATGAGCGACCCCGCCGCCGACCGCGTCGCGATCACCGCCCTCACCGAACTCCGCGCCGCCCTCGCGGCACACGGGATCACGCTGCCCTCCCTCGACCTGCACCTGCCCTCGTACGCCGCGACCGGCACCCGCCCCCCACTGATCAGCCTCGGGAACTGCAACCCCGCCACCGCTCAGCGGCTCACGGTCGCGCTGGGCGCCGCGCGGTGAGCCTGACCATCCGACTGCTCGCCGTCCCCCAGGCGGCCCCCCTGCTGCGGCACGCCGTGCGCGAGCACCTCGGGGCCGGGGCGAGCCCCGACGCGGAACTCTGCGTCAGCGAGCTGCTGGCCAACGTGATCACCCACCTCGGCGAGGGCACCCCCGTCACCCTGCGGGTCACCGGCGGGGCGGTCCGGACGCGGGTCGAGCTCACCGACCCCGATCCGGACGGGAACCCCGCACCGCGGAACGCGGGCGACACCGACGAGTCCGGGCGGGGCCTGGCCCTGCTGGCCGCCGTGTCGCTGCGCTGGGGCGTGCGGCGGGAGCCGGCCGGCAAGACCGTCTGGGCCGAACTGCCCGGGGCCGCGCCCCGGCCCCGCTCCAGCGGGCCTGGCTTGACGCTGGTCACAGTCTCCGGTGAAGGGTTGCGCCTTATTACCGACGGGTAGCATCATGACGTTACCGATTGGTATGTACGAGGAACCTGTCTCCCCGAGCCTTAACGGAGCCGTCGCCATGGGGCACTACAAGTCGAATCTCCGCGACATCGAGTTCAACCTCTTCGAGGTGCTCGGCCGCGACAACGTGTACGGCACCGGCCCGTTCGGTGAGATGGACACCGAGACCGCCAGGACCATCCTCAGCGAGATGACCAAGCTCTCCGAGAACGAGCTGGCCGCCTCCTTCGAGGACGCCGACCGCACCCCGCCGGTCTTCGACCCGGCCACCAACACCGCGCCCGTCCCGGCGTCCTTCAAGAAGAGCTACAAGGCCTTCATGGACTCCGAGTACTGGCGCCTGGGCCTGCCCGAGGAGATCGGCGGCACCACCTCGCCCCGCTCCCTCATCTGGGCGTTCGCCGAGACGATCCTGGGCGCGAACCCGGCCGTGTGGATGTACTCCTCCGGCCCGGCGTTCGCCGGAATCCTCTTCGAAGAGGGCAACGAGGCGCAGAAGAAGGTCGCCGGGATAGCCGTCGAGAAGCGCTGGGGCTCCACCATGGTCCTGACCGAGCCGGACGCCGGCTCGGACGTCGGCGCCGGCCGCACCAAGGCCGTGCAGCAGGAGGACGGCTCCTGGCACATCGAGGGCGTGAAGCGCTTCATCACGTCCGGTGAGCACGACATGGAGGAGAACATCCTCCACTACGTCCTCGCCCGCCCCGAGGGCCACGGCCCGGGCACCAAGGGCCTGTCGCTCTTCCTCGTCCCGAAGTTCCACTTCGACTGGGAGACCGGCGAGCTGGGCGAGCGCAACGGCGTCTACGCGACGAACGTCGAGCACAAGATGGGCCTCAAGGCCTCCAACACGTGCGAGATGACCTTCGGCGACCAGCACCCCGCCAAGGGCTGGCTGATCGGTGACAAGCACGACGGCATCCGCCAGATGTTCATGATCATCGAGTTCGCCCGGATGATGGTCGGCACGAAGGCCATCGCCACCCTCTCCACCGGTTACCTCAACGCGCTGGAGTACGCCAAGGAGCGCGTGCAGGGCCCGGACCTGGCCAACTTCATGGACAAGACCGCGCCCAAGGTCACCATCACGCACCACCCCGACGTGCGCCGCTCGCTCATGACGCAGAAGGCCTACGCCGAGGGCATGCGCGCCCTCGTGCTGTACACCGCCTCCGTCCAGGACGCGATCCAGCTCAAGCAGGCCGCGGGCGAGGACGCCTCCGCCGAGATCGGCCTGAACGACCTGCTCCTGCCGATCGTCAAGGGCTACGGCTCGGAGCGGTCCTACGAGCAGCTCGCCCAGTCGCTGCAGACCTTCGGTGGTTCCGGTTACCTCCAGGAATACCCGATCGAGCAGTACATCCGCGACGCCAAGATCGACACCCTCTACGAGGGCACCACGGCCATCCAGGGCCAGGACTTCTTCTTCCGCAAGATCGTCCGCGACCAGGGCGCCTCGCTGAACGTCCTCTCCGAGACGATCAAGAAGTTCCTCGCCGAGGGCCCCGGCGGCGACGACCTGGCCCCCGCCCGCGACGCCCTCGCCAAGGCCGCCGTGGACCTGGAGGCCATCGTCGGCCAGATGATCGTCGACCTCACCGCCACCGGCGAGGACGTCAAGAACATCTACAAGGTCGGCCAGAACACCACCCGCCTGCTGATGGCGTCCGGTGACGTGGTCGTCGGCTACCTGCTCCTCAAGGGCGCGGCCGTGGCCGCCGAGAAGCTGGCCGGCGCCTCCGCCAAGGACGTGGCCTTCTACACCGGCAAGATCGCCGCCGCGAAGTTCTTCGCCTCCCAGATCCTGCCGGGCGTCTCCGTCCAGCGCGCGCTGGCCGAGACCGTCGACAACTCCCTCATGGAGCTCGACGAGGCCGCCTTCTAGACCACGACCGGCGCCGCCCCGGCGGTCGGCGCACACGGTGGACGCACAGCGGCCGGGCCTTCCCGCACGGGGGCCCGGCCGCTGGCGTACCCGGCCCCGTACCCTGCCCGCCACCGGCGGCTTTCCCCGTTGTCGGTCGTTCATGGGACGCTCGTAGGCATGAGTCCGCAGGAGCAGCACAGCAGCAGGGGGTATTCCGTCCCCACCGGGCGGCCGTACGCCCTCAAGGAGCTCCAGGCCAATGTCGGCGCCCTCGGCGACCGGATCACGGAGCTCTACGACGGCGCGCACCCCGCCGAGTACGACCCCGTCGCCGACGCCCTCTACGTCGCCTTCCAGACGGCCGCCGGACTCGCCCCCGCCAAGAGCTACACCGGCTGCCCCGAGCACCCCAACGGAGCCCTCGACCCCGAGGCCCCCGAGGGCTGGGGCCGCTGCCTGATCTGCAACGACCGCCGCCGCCTCGGCCGGCGCCTCCAGGGCGGCCGCCAGGCCGGCCCCGCCCCCGCGGGCGAGCAGCGCCGCCTCGGCTACCCCGTGCCCGAGCCCCCGTACACCCTCGACGTGCTCCGCCGGTACCTGCGGACCATCGACGAGCAGCGCTTCCACCTCACCCTCGGCTCGCCCGACCAGGACTTCGTCCGGATCGCCGACGACCTGCAC
The DNA here is from genome assembly GCF_040609475.1 of Streptomyces sp. NPDC004667. Lineage (NCBI taxonomy): Bacteria > Bacillati > Actinomycetota > Actinomycetes > Kitasatosporales > Streptomycetaceae > Streptomyces > Streptomyces sp. NPDC004667. The sequence continues at coordinate 22,160 of NZ_JBEXKC010000059.1, forward strand.
CGCGCCTTCATCGTCGCCCGCGAACTGTCCCGGCCGCGCAACGCCTCCGGCTGCTCCGAACACCCCGGCGCGCCCATCGACCCCGATGCACCTCCCGGTGAGGCCTGTATCTTCTGCGCCGGGCGCAAGAGACGCGCGCAGCGCCCGCCGCAGACCCCCGAGATGCTCCCGCGCATCCGCCGGGGCGAGCGTCGGCAATTGCAGCGCAGATTCGAGCGCCCACCGGGCTGAGAGCGACGGGACGGCGGGGCGACCTGCCCCGACCCCTGCCCTCCGGCTATCCGCCGCAGTCCGGCCATGGCGAACACGACCGTCGTTAAGGTGAACCACATGAGCTCTCCCGCCCGCTTCGACCGCGGCCACACCGACGACCTGATGACCTTTCTGACGGCCAGTCCGTCGCCGTACCACGCCGTCGCCAACGCGGCTGAGCGGCTGGAGAAGGCAGGCTTCAGGCAGTTGTCGGAGCAGGACGCCTGGGACTCGGGCACGGGAGGCCGGTTCGTCCTCCGCGGCGGCGCGCTCATCGCCTGGTACGTGCCCGAGGGCGCGTCCGCGCACACCCCCTTCCGGATCGTCGGCGCGCACACCGACTCCCCCAACCTGCGTGTCAAGCCGGTACCGGACACCGGCTCGCAGGGCTGGCGTCAGGTCGCCGTGGAGATCTACGGGGGCACCCTGCTCAACACCTGGCTGGACCGGGACCTGGGCCTGGCCGGGCGCCTCTCGCTGCGGGACGGCACCGAGCGGCTCGTCAACGTGGACCGCGCGCTGCTGCGCGTCCCCCAACTCGCCGTGCACCTGGACCGGTCGGTGAACACCGACGGCCTCAAGCTCGACAAGCAGCGGCACATGCAGCCGATCTGGGGCCTCGGCGACGCCCGCGAGGGCGACCTGATCGCCTTCCTGGAAGAGGAAGAGGGCCTGCCGCAGGGCTCCGTGGCCGGCTGGGACCTGATGGTCCACTCCATCGAGCCGCCCGCCTACCTGGGCCGCGACCGCGAACTGCTCGCCGGTCCGCGCATGGACAACCTGCTGTCGGTGCACGCGGGCATCGCAGCGCTGGCCGCCGTCTCGACGGGCGGCGCGCTCGACCACATCCCGGTCCTGGCCGCCTTCGACCACGAGGAGAACGGCTCGCAGTCCGACACCGGCGCCGACGGCCCCCTGCTGGGCAACGTGCTGGAACGTTCTGTCTTCGCCCGCGGCGGCTCCTACGAGGACCGGGCCCGCGCCTTCGCCGGCACCATCTGCCTCTCCTCCGACACCGGGCACGCCGTGCACCCCAACTACTCGGAGCGCCACGACCCTTCGCACCACCCGCGCGCCAACGGCGGCCCGATCCTGAAGGTCAACGTCAACCAGCGGTACGCGACGGACGGCAGCGGCCGGGCCGTGTTCGCGGCCGCCTGCGAGCGGGCCGGCGTGCCGTGGCAGACGTTCGTCTCCAACAACTCCATGCCGTGCGGCACCACCATCGGCCCGATCACGGCCGCCCGCCACGGCATCCAGACGGTCGACATCGGCGTCGCGATCCTCTCGATGCACTCCGCCCGTGAACTGTGCGGCGCGGACGACCCGTTCCTCCTCGCCAACGCCCTGCTGGCCTTCCTGGAGGGCTGACCGTTCGGCCGACCGGCCGGTGACCGGCGCGCGCACACGGCGCGCCGGTCACCGGCCACCGGTCCGCTCTCAGTCGTCCAGGCCGGCGAGGACGAGGGGGAGGCGTACGGCGCCGTCCGCGACCACCCGGACGGGGACGCCCCAGTCCTGCTGGTGGACGTGGCAGGCCGGGTACTCGTTGGCCGGGTCGTCGTCGCAGGAGGCGGCCATCGCCGACACGTGCAGGACGCCCTCGCTCACCTCCGGGTTCAGCATGAGGTCACGGAACAGGTCCGTACCGGGGCCCTCGCCCTCCGCGAGGAGTTCCGGCGGGGTCGAGGAGACCAGCAGCCGGGTGGAAGGGCCGTAACGGGTGTCCAGCTTCTGCCCGGCCGGGGCCTGGAAGACCACGTCGAGGCGGAGCGTGCCCGGGGCGACCTCGGTGGCGGCGCGCTGCGTCCGGTGGGCGACCGCGTCGACCCGTACGGCCTCCTCGGGCAGCCGCAGCCGGGTCAGCCGGTGCCGGGCGGACTCCACGACCACGATGTCCTCGCCGACGAGGACGGCGTCGCTGGGCTCGCGCAGGTCGGTGGCGAGGGTCGTCACCTGCCCGGTGGCCGGGTCGAACCGCCGCAGCGCGTGGTTGTACGTGTCGCAGACCGCGACCGAGCCGTCCGGCAGGGCGGTCACCCCGAGCGGGTGCTGGAGCAGGGCCTGGTCGGCGTCGCCGTCGCGGTGGCCGAAGTCGAACAGGCCGGTGCCGACGGCGGACCGGATCGCGTACCCGCCCTCGCCGTCGGGCTCCACGTAGCGCAGGGCGCTGGTCTCGGAGTCGGCGATCCACAGCCGGTCCCCGGCGGCCGACAGCCCGGACGGCTGCGCGAACCAGGCCTCGGCGGCGGGGCCGTCGACGAGCCCCTCGTTGGTGGTGCCGGCGGCCACCGCGACGGTGCCCGCCTCCGGGTCCCAGGTCCACAGCTGGTGCACGCCGGCCATGGCGATCCACACCCGGCCCTGCCACCAGGCCACGTCCCAGGGGGAGGACAGGTCGACCTCCAGGGCGGGCCCGGAGGTCGGGGACCCCTGCCACCACTGCCGCCCGGTCCCGGCGACGGTCTCGACGGCGCCGGTGGCGGGGTCGAACACCCGCAGCGCGTGGTTGACGGTGTCGGCGACCACGATCCGGCCGTCGGGCAGCAGCGCGAGCCCCTGCGGCTCGCTGAAGGCGTCCGGCCCGAAGCCCCGCTCGCCGCTGCCGATGCGCCGTACGACGCTCTCCCCGTCCGGGGCCAGCTCCACGAGCTGGTGCCGGGTGGAGTCCGACACGAGCAGGTTCCCGTTCTCCAGCAGCAGCGCCTTCCCGGGGAACCGCAGGTCGGTCGCGACGGGCTCGGGCGCCACGTAGGGCCCGTCGCCGCGCCGCAGGGTCCCCTTGGCCTCGTGCTCGGCCTCCAGCTCCTCGACGAGCCGCTCGATGGCGTGCGCGTGCCCCTCGCCGGCGTGCTGCGCGACGACGTACCCCTCGGGGTCGATCACCACGAGCGTGGGCCAGGCCCGCACGGCGTACTGCTTCCAGGTGGCGAGCTCGGGGTCGTCGAGCACGGGGTGGTGCACCTCGTACCGCTCGACGGCGTCGACGACGGCCGCGTGGTCGGCCTCGTGCACGAACTTCGGCGAGTGCACCCCGACGATCACGACGGTGTCGCGGTGCTTCTCCTCCAGCTCGCGCAGCTCGTCGAGGACGTGCAGGCAGTTGATGCAGCAGAAGGTCCAAAAATCCAAGATCAATACGCGGCCTCGGAAGTCGGCGAGGGTGAGCTCTTTGCCACCGGTGTTCAGCCAGCCGCCCTTGCCGATCAGCTCGGGGGCACGGACACGGGCACGGCGGCGGGGCGCAGGCGCGGGGGTGGGCGCCGGGGCAGCAGCATCGTTCATCCTTCAAGCTTGCCATCCTGATATGAACGTCGGATCACACGCGTACGGCACGACTCCAGGGGGCGGGGATGGCTACGGACGGGCAAGGAACGGATGCAGGGAAGCCGGCGGGGCCGGTGCAGGGGTTCATGGCGCTGCCGGGGCGCACGGAGCGCCGGGACGACGTCTACGAGGCCTGTCTGGAAAACGTGGTCCGCAGCCTGGGGCTCGACGTCGCTCCAGAAGCGGACCGCGAGGACCTCCGGGCCTGGGGGCACGTCGTCCGGGCGGCGATTCGTGATGCCTGCCGCCGGGGCATCGTCCTTTCCGAAGAGTCCTTCGACGTACTGCTCAGGGCAGCCGTCCACGATCCCGACCCGAGTTTCAACCGCTGGTTCGTCGAGCCCGCCCTGAACGCGTTCGGGCGCAGGCGCGTCCGGATCGCGCTGCTCGGGTACCTGCGAGCGGGCACGGACCTTGAGCGGGCGGGCGCCGCGCGGGCCTGGTACTGGTCAGACCTGCCCCTGCGGATGCCCGTCGTACGGGCGGAGAGCGGCAGAGCCACCGGTCAGGCGGAGCCCGATGACGGCTCGGCCGTGGTGGCCGACTGGAACGAGGCCGCTCTGAGGGAGTTCGTGAGCAACGAGCACGTGGACGTCCGGCGCTGCATCCTGCCGGGGCTTTCGCTCCGGAAGTCCGCCTACCCGCCGGAGCTGCATACCCTGGTGGACACTGCGACGGGGATAGCCCGGTCCCATCCGGACGACTACATCCGCCACCGCGTGGAACACCAGGTCGGCGACTGACCCCCTCACCGGGCACGCTCGGCCACTGCACCTTCCGAGAACTCCCGGCGGAAGATCATGTGCCCGGTCCGGCCCGTGTGCTGGATGCACATATCGGTGCACACGCCCGCGTTCAAGACCCCGCAGCCGGCGACCACTGCCGGCTCCGGGTCGGACCGCAGTGGCAGCTCTACAGGAGGTTGCGCACACGTGACCGGCTTCACGGCCTCGACCACCCGAGAGGGTCAATGGCTGCTCTGATCAACGCGCGGGCCGGGGCCCCGTAGACGGCCAGTTCTGCCAGGTTGGCGAAGGTGCGGGCGTACATGCTGATCTCATGGGGTTGAGTGATCGTGAGGAACGCAGAGACCAACTCGACGTTGACCTGTGCCTCATCGAAGACCCAGAAGTCCTCTACCGGCCACAAGGCCGTACGGTCTGCGCTCAGCGGGATCACGCCAAGGCTGACGTTCGGCAGTGTCGCCACGGAGAGGAGATGACCGAGTTGCCCGGCCATGGTGTCGGCGCCACCGATGCGGTGGCGCAGGACGCTCTCCTCCAGGAGAACGGCGAAGCGGTGCGGCCCCGAATACAAGATCCGCTGCTTGTCCACACGGACTTGAACGGCTGCTTCCAGGTCATCGGGCAGCGCCCGGCGGTCGCGAATCGCCCTGAGAAGCGCCTCGATGTAGGCGCGCGTCTGGAAGGGTCCCGGGATCAGCCAGGACGAGTAGGCGCGGAAGTTCCTGGTCCGTTCCCACAGCGGGAGGACCGACTCCTGAGCCCGCCGTAGGCCCGACCGCTCCATCCGCCGCCACTCGACGTAGGCCCCGTCGATGTTGCGCGCCGTGGCGATCAGGTCGGCCAGTTGGTCCTGGGCATCACAGTGCAGCGCCCAGACGCCGAGATCGTCGTCAGATGGCGCTGTACGACCGGTCTCGACGCGGCTGCACTTGCTCTCATGCCAGCCGGCCCGGAAGGCGAGTTCCCGCGCGGTCAGACCCGAATCCTTCCGGATCTCACGCAGCCGCTTGCCCAGGGCCTCCCGGGCTTGCTGAACACTCGACGATGAACTCACCTTTCGCCGCCCCGGATCAGACCGGCCGGTAATCCTCGTGTGGCGTGGCCCGCTCCCAGACAGCCGCGAACGCGGATGTGCACAGCTCCAACACGGCGGGATCGGTGATCAGCTCCTCACCGGTCATCTCCCCATTGCCGTTGAAGTGGTTGAAGAGCACCGAAGAGCCGTCGAAGAGCCACAGGTCGTTGCCGGGGAGGGCGAGGGCGGAAGCTTCCCGGCGCGGGAGCCAGCGCACGGACTCACCCGCCTTGATGTTGTGGCCGCTGGTCAGCTCGTACTCGTAGCGCACATAAGGGGAGATCGGCTCGGAGACGATGCGCGCCCGGCGGACGTCGACCCCCCGGGCCACGGACGCGGAGACCAGCTCGACCCACCAGGGCCAGCGTTCCGCCGGGTCGAATCGGTTGCCCGAAGTCCACTCGGAGTAGTCCTGATCCAGGACGTAGGCGTCCCTCATCTCCAAGTGGTACGCGCTGTGTTTCGCGGCGCGGAACAGGCCCTCAAACGTCGACTCCGTCGCCACCGTTCACCTCCGGGAAGAACTGCATCATGCGCCTCGGGAACTCGATGACGGTCTCATGGGCCGGGATGTCCATCTGAGCCAGCCGCTCTGCGTCCGTCACGCGCCACCCTTGCAGGATGTAGTTCCCGGTCTCGTCGTCCAAGTAGACGGTAGGGGAACCGTTGTTGGGACTCTCGGGGTCCTTGCCGAGCCGGTGCAACGCCATGGTGTCCTCCGGTCGCTGGGTGGCGATCAACATGAACGAGCTTGCGCCGGATCGCGCGCGCCTGCCAGCAACTTGCACGAGCTTCTACGTACCCGGGAAACGTCAGAGCCTCCGCACCCGCCGCCCTGGTCAGGGTGACGAGCAGGGAGGGCCGCGTCGAAGATCGATGTGCGACCTCGGAAGTCGGCGGGCTTCAGGCCTTGCCCGCCAGGCCGGTCTCCCAGGCCCACGTGGCGATGCCCACCCGGTTGCGGACCGCCAGCTTCGCCTGGATGTTGGCGACGTGGGTCTTGGCGGTGCCCGGCGAGATGAACAGCTCGGCGCCGACCTCGGCGTTGGTCAGTCCGCGGGCGACGAGCAGGGCGATCTCCCGCTCCCGTGCGGTCAGGGGGTCGGCGGCGGCGGTCCGCGGCTCCGGAACGGGCTGCTGCGCGGGCTGCGGCGCGGAGAGGCTGCGCAGCAGTCGGACCGTGAGCTGCGGGCTGATCAGGGTGTCCCCGGCCATCGCCGCCCGTACGCCCTCGATCAGCAGGTTGGGGCCCGACCGCTTCAGCAGGAAGCCGCAGGCGCCGTGGCGCAGTGCGGTGTGCACGTAGTCGTCGAGGTCGAAGGTCGTGACGACGACGACGCGGACGGGGTGCTCGGCGGTCGGGCCCGCCAGCAGCCGGGTCACCTCCAGGCCGTCCAGGCGCGGCATCCGGATGTCGGCGAGCACGAGGTCGGGCCGCAGCGCACGGGCGAGCTCGACCGCTTCCGCACCGTCGGCGGCCTCCCCGACGACGGTCATGTCGGGCTGCGAGTCGAGGATGAGCCGGAAGCCGTTGCGTACGTCTTCCTGGTCGTCGGCTATCAGGATGCGGGTGGTCACGGGGTCATGATGCCGTGGTGTGCGCTCCGGTGGCGGGGAGGACGGCGGTCACGCGCCAGCCGTCCCGGTGCGGGCCCGAGGCGAAGGTGCCGCCGGAGGCGCGGACGCGTTCGGCGAGCGCGAGCAGTCCGCCGCCGCCCCTGGAGCCGCGTTCGAGGCGGGGGAGTCCGGGCAGGTGGGAAGGGCGGCCGCGGCCACCGTCGTTGGTGACGCCGAGCTCGACGGTCGTGCCGTCCGTGCTGAGCACGACCCGTACCTCGGCCGCTCCCGGCGCGTGCCGACGGACGTTGGTGAGCGCCTCCACCACGATCCGGTGGACCGTGGCGGCCCCTTCGCGGGAGAGGGCTTCGGTAACGCCCGGGGCCAGGTCGAGCCGGGCCCGGACGTCTCCGGTTTCGCTGAACCGGTCCATCAATGCTGCGAGTTGGTCGGTGCCGGGGAGGACCGTGCGGGCGCCGCCCGCGGCCTCACCATCGGTCGGGTCGCCGTTGATGTCGGTGGTCCGGTCGGCCGCGTGCAGCATCCGGACCGTACGGTCGATCGAGGCCAGTGCCGCGAGTCCGGCCCGCTCGATCCGCTCCAGCGCCTGGATCGCCGCCGCCGGATCGTGCCGGGCCACGAACCGGGCCGCCTGGGCCTGCACGACGATGCCGCTCACGTCGTGGGCGACGAAATCGTGTAGATCGTGGGCGAGTTCGAGCTGCTGGGCGCGGCGCGCGGCGAGGACCGCCTGTCGGCGGCGGTCCTCCATCAGACGGGGGTAGCCGCCGACGACGACCGCGCCGACGACCGGCGCCGACCAGAAGGCGATCACGCCCAGGCACTCGAAGAAGGAGGCGTCCGGTACGAGCGGGACGGTCCATACGGCGACGGCCGCGGCGCCGAGCCCGCCACCCACCAGGAGCCGGCGCCGGGGCGAGCGGCGCACCGCCGCCGTCAGGAGCAGCAGTACCGCCCCCACGGCGGCCAGGTGCCACACCGATCCTTCGGCCGTTCCGCGTCCGGGCCAGGCGAACGTGGCCACCAATAGCAGTGCGCCTGCGGCGCCGGTGGCGGTCCCGGTCCACTCGTACGACCGCGGCAGGCAGCCGAGGGTGGCGAGGGCCACTCCGACGGCCGCGAGCGCCGGAACCGGCCGTACGCCCAGGCAGAGCGCGGCGACGCAGCAGGCGACGGTCACGACGCCGACGACGGCGCCGTCCCGGCCCCGGTATGGCATGGCCATGATCTTCACGCCCACGACCTTAGGGGCTGCCGGGGTCCGCGGCCTCTGCCGAACGGCATAGAGGGGCTGCCGGGCCCCGGAGCGGATCTCCCCATCGGCCGATGGTCGGGGGCCGGGCCGGCGGCGGAGGCTGGTGCCACACCGAAGAGCGGTTCAACCGGCCGCCCGAGTAGAGGAGTTCGTCATGCTGCGCAGTACCGCCCTCCGTACGTCGCTCGTCGGCATCGCCGCACTGGCCGTCATCGGCGGCCTTACCGCTTCCGCCTCCGCTTCCGCCCCCGCTCCTGTATCGGATGGGGCGCAGAAGGCGCCGAAGGAGTCGAGCCTCACCGGCTCCGCCAAGATGTTCCGGGCGGACGGCCAGCAGGTCCGCTTCTCCTTCGACGCACACGGCTTCGCACCGGCCGAGCCCGACGAGCCGGACGCCCCGGCCGGCACCTCGCGCGGCACCTTCCGGTTCAGCCACTACACCGCCGACGGCAAGCAGGGCGCGTACGCCGAAGGCCGTATCGACTGCCTGCTGACCGGCGGTCCGGTCGCGACCGCCACCGGTGTCATCACCCGTTCCGACCTGCCCGACGGCGCGATCGGCAAGCGCGTCGGCTTCACCGTCTACGACGGGAAGGGCGACGGGAAGAAGGACCGGGTCGGCTACAGCTGGGCCGTGGGCAGCATCACCACGATGGAGGTGCCGAAGTGCCTGAGCGCCGCACCGTACGAGACCGTCGAGAGCGGCGACTTCAAGGTCGAGCACGTGCTGCCGCCCAACCCGTCGGGGAACTCGGCGCCCAGCGAATGAGAGCGGTCACGGAGCGCGGACCGAGCCGACGGGTGGTGCGCCCCGACGAACTGCACCCGCAGGGGTGACGACGTGAACCCGGACCCCGTGGGAGCCTGCACCCGTGCTCCCCACGCCGGACTACGACGAGGGCATCGACCCCGAGCGGGCATTGAAGTTTGCCGTGCGGCGGGTTCGCGGGCAGCGCGCGGAACTGATCGAAGGCGTCATCGGGGACACCTTCCACTGCTGGAACCGCGAGCACGTCCGGCACGTGCTCCGTACACGGCTCTCGGCCACGGTCGACGCACTGGACTGCATCACCGGCTCCGGGGACCTCGACCTGCCCGGATCGTTGAACTGGTACGTCCCCGACCTCGCCGTGGCTCCGGAGGAACTGGCCAAGGGCGGCGGGTCGCTCCTGCCCGGCCAGACCCTGCTGATCGTGGAGATCACCTCCGAGTCCAACGCCGAGACCGACCGCGTCGTCAAGCGCAGGCGGTACGCCGAGTACGGGGCTCCGCTCTACCTCCTGGTCGACCGGCTGGACAAGACCGTCACCCTGTTCTCCGGGCCCGGCCGGCTCGGCTACGCCGGGGTCGACGGGCCGCACGCCTTCGGGACGCCGGTGCGGCTGCCGGAGCCGTTCGGGATCGAGCTCGACACCGGTGGGCTGTAGATCCGGCCACCCGCGGTAAGGACGCGCGCACGCGTTCGAACCGGAAGTGCGACACGTGCTAGTTTTCCGGGCCGTGGCGACGACAGAGCTGATATCCGGAACCGGCCCCGACGGTCATGCGGCCGAAAGGGAACGGGCCGTGCCCGTGTCCCTGCCCTCGCTCACCGGGCTGCGGTGGACCGCCGCGCTGATGGTGTTCCTCTACCACGTGCACATCGTGGAGTACTTCGGCGGACGCGCCCAGGACCTGGTCACCTTCGCCTTCGGCGCGGGCAACAGCGGGGTGTCGTTCTTCTTCGTCCTCTCCGGCTTCGTCCTCGCCTGGTCCTCCGCCACCGCCCCCACCGGCCGGCGGATCCTGACGTTCTACCGGCGCCGGTTCGCCCGCGTGTACCCGCTGCACCTGGTCACCGTCGCCTTCGCGCTGGTCATGGCCGTGGTCTTCGCCCCGGACACCCGCCAGGGGCTGGCGCCGCTGGTGGCGAACCTCGGGCTCGTGCAGTCCTGGGTGCTGGAGATCCCCTACTTCCAGGGCCTGAACCCGGTCAGCTGGTCCCTCGCCTGCGAGGCGTTCTTCTACCTCTGCTTCCCGCTGCTGCTCTGGCCGCTGCGCCGCCTCGGCCCGCGCTCCGCGTGGGTGGCGGCCGGGCTCGCGCTCGCCGTCGTGGTGGCGGTCCCGACCGTCTGGGACCTCACCGGCGTCGCCGACGGCACCGTCTGGGCGCAGTACTTCTTCCCGCTCGTGCGGCTCCCCGAGTTCGTCCTCGGCATCGCCGTGGCCGAACTCGTGCGCTCCGGCCGCTGGCGCGGCCCGGGGCTGACGGCCTCCCTCGCCCTGGCCATGGGCGGCTACTTCCTGAACTACCAGGCCGACTACCCCTTCCGCTCCGTCGCCTGCACCGTCGTCGGCTTCACCTGCCTGATCGCCGCCGCCGCGCAGGCCGACCTGAAGGGCGAGCCCTCGCCCTGGCGGGGCCGGATCAGCGTGAAGCTGGGCGAGGTCTCCTTCGCCTTCTACATGGTCCACATCCTGGTGATCCGGACCGGCGAGCACCTCTTCGGCGGCCACCCGAAGCTGCCCCTGTGGGACGGCGGCCTGCTGGTGCTCGCCCTCGCCTTCTCGGTGTCCCTGGCCCTCGCCTGGGCCCTGCACACCTGGGTGGAGGTCCCCGGACGGCGGCTCCTGCTCAGGCGGTGGCGAGGAACGAGCGCAGCGAGCCGGCCAGCGCCGTGACGAAGGCCTCCCGGACCGGCTCCGGGAGCAGCTCCAGCGACAGGTAGGGGTTGAGGTCCTCCAGTTCGACGAGGAGCAGCTCGCCGGAGGGGGCGCGGCAGGCGTCCACGCGCTGGATCCCGTGCGCGAGGGTGTTCCAGTCGATGAAGCGGCGGGCGAACTCCAGGTCGGCGGGGGTGGGCTCGTAGACCGTGAGCTCCCAGCGGCGCTCTGGGTCCGGGGCGTACAGGGCGTACTGGAAGGCGTCGTCGACGAAGTAGAAGGACACCTCGTAGGCGAAGTCGATCCGCGGCTGGATCAGGATCTCCCCCGCCGGTCCGGTGGGCTCGGCGGTGAAGTTGAGGCCGATGGAGTCGGCGCCCTGCTTGGGCTTGACCGCGTACGAGGACGCGCGCGGCAGCAGGTGCAGGTCGGCCGGGTCGTCGATGGTGGGGATCACCGGGTACCCGGCGGCGGTCAGGTCGAGGAGGTACTGCTTCCCGGCCATGTCGCCGCGGCCGGTGAGCGGGTTGTAGACGCGGGTTCCGGTGGCGAGCGCGGTGGCGCGGAAGGCGTCAAAGGCCTGCCGGTAGTGCAGGACCGGGCCGCTGTTGCGGACGATCACGGCGTCGAAGCCGGGCATCAGGGCCTCGGCGTCCAGCGGGTGGCACAGGGCCAGCGGGACGTGCTCGCGCAGTCGGGAGGTGAGGAATATGTCCTCGTCGCCGTAGCGGCGGCCGCGGGCCGGGTACGCCAGGTCGGTCACGTAGAGAAGAGGCATGGCGGCAACCTATCGCGGGCAGCGATCAGCGCATGAAATACCTCGTACGGGACAAACTGCTGGCCATCGGGGACGACTACTGGATCGAGGACGAGGACGGCCGGCACGCCTTCCTCGTCGACGGGAAGGCGCTGCGCTTCCGCGACACCCTGGAGCTGAAGGACCGCGACGGCCGGATCCTGATCACCCTGCGGGCGAAGCTGTTCTCGCTGCGCGACGCGATGACCCTGGAGCGGGACGAACTGCGGCTCGCGGTGATCCGCCGCAAGCGGCTCTCCCTGCTGCGCAACCACTTCCTGGTCACCCTGACCGACGGCACGGAACTCGACGTCAGCGGGCGGATCCTGGACCGCGAGTTCAAGGTCGAGTACGACGGCGAGCTGCTCGCGCTGGTCTCCCGCCAGTGGTACCGGATCCGGGAGACCTACGCCGTCGACGTGGTCCGGGAGGACGCGGACCCGGCGCTGCTCATCGCGGTCGCCGTGTGCGTGATCCGGATGGCCGAAAAGGAGCGGGAGGGCCCGGACCCCGAAGGGTGAGACGGCCGATCCGGGGGGACGCTCCGGGCCACGGGGGACCACCCTTCACCAGGAGGCGACCATGGCGACCCTGCCGGAGCGCGGCGACGACCGCGGGTACGAGCTGCTGACCCCCGACTTCTTCCGCGACCCGTATCCCGTCTACGCGCGGATGCGGGAAGCGGACCCCGTCCACTTCCACGCCCCGCTGAACGCCTGGCTGCTGAGCCGCTACGAGGACGTCGACTTCCTGCTGCGCGACCGGCGCACCTCCGCCGACCGGGTCGGCCCGCTGCTCGCCGAGGCCCCGTGGGAGTTACGCGGGGAGGCGGCGCTGCTGGGCCGCTTCCTGGGCGACTGGATGATCTTCGCCGACGCGCCGGAGCACACCCGGCTGCGGGCGCTGATGACCCGCACGTTCTCGGCGCGCGGCATCGCGGGGCTGCGCGACTTCACCGCCCGCACCTGCGCCGGGCTGCTGGACGCGGCCGCCGCGAAGGGGGAGTTCGACCTGATCGCGGAGGTGGCGATGGCGCTGCCGCTGCGGGTCATCGGGCACGTGCTGGGCATCCGGCCGCAGGACCTGGACGACTTCCGGCAGTGGTCGGCGGACCTGATGGCCGTGCCGATGATGAGCGGGGAGCCGCGGCAGCGGTACGCGCGGGCGGTCGCCGCCGTGCACAGTCTGGAGGCGCTGTGCGGGGAGCTGATCGCGCGGCGGCGCGGCCGGCCGGTCGCCGACCTGCTGGGGCACCTGGTCGCCGCCGAGGTCGACGGGCAGTCGCTGACCGACGAGGAACTCGTGGCGTGCTGTGCGCTGATCGTGATCGCCGGGCACGAGACCACCGCCTGTGCCATCGCCAACGCGGTGCTCGCGCTGCTGGAGCACCCCGAGCAGCTGGCGGCGCTGCGCGCGGACCCGGCGCGGCGGGTGGGGCCGGCCTTCGAGGAGTCGCTGCGGTGGAACAGCCTGTCGGGGTGGATGGGCCGGACCACCACCGCCGACGTGGCGGTGCGGGGCCGGCTGATCCCGGCGGGCAGCCTGGTCTTCGGCCTGACCGGCTCCGCGAACCGGGACGAGCGGGCCTACGAGCACCCCGACCGCTTCGACATCGGCCGGCCGGTGGCCGCGACCCGGCGCCACCTCACCTTCGGGCACGGGCTGCACATGTGCCTGGGCGCGGCGCTGGCCCGGATGGAGGCGGGGGTGTGCCTGGAGCAGCTGGTGACGCGGCTGCCGGGGCTGCGCCTGGCGGTGCCGGCCCCGGAGCTGGAGTGGCTCCAGGGCCTGGCCCTGCGCGGCCCGGCGGCCCTTTGGGTGCGGGTCGGCTAGTGCCGTGACCCGGTGAACCCTTCCGGTCACGGCACTGGACGCGGCCCGGCGGGGTGGGAGCCGGCGGTGGCCCGGCCCGGCGGGGTGGGAGCCGCCGGTTGCCCCGGCCCGGCCGCCGTGCCGGGTCAGGAGCTGCGGTCGGCGGTGGCGCCCGGGGTGCGCAGGCCCAGCATCCGGTCCTTCAGCGCGGGGAACTGCTCCCGGGTCTCGGCCACCTTCCGCGGGTCGAGGTCGACGGTGAGCACGGTCTCGCCCGGTCCCGCCTCGGCCAGGACCTCGCCCCAGGGGTCCACGACCAGGCTGTGTCCCGACTGCTCGACGCCCGCGTGGGTGCCGGCCAGCGCGCAGGCGAGTACGTACGACTGGTCCTCGACGGCCCGCGCCCGGTTGAGCAGCGTCCAGTGGGCGCGGCGGCGGGCCGGCCAGCCCGCCGCGACCACCACGGTGGTGGCGCCCGCGTCGACCAGGCCCCGGAACAGCTCGGGGAAGCGCAGGTCGTAGCAGGTGGCCAGGCCCAGGGTCTGTTCCGGCAGGGTCACCGTGGTCAGCGAGTCCCCGGGCGACATCAGCACCGCCTCGCCCTGGTCGAAGCCGAAGCGGTGGATCTTGCGGTAGGTCGCGGCGAGCTCGCCCGCCGGGGACAGCACGAGCGCGGTGTTGTAGAGCGAGCCGTCGCCCGCGCGCTCGACGACCGAGCCCGCGTGCAGCCAGACCCCGGCGTCCCGAGCCGCCTTGGACATCGCCTCGTACGTCGGGCCGTCCAGCGGCTCCGCCTCGGTCTCGAACTGCTCGTAGGCGAAGGCCCCGACCGTCCACAGTTCGGGCAGCACCACGAGATCGGAGCCGCTCTGCTCCCGGACGAGTTCGGCGGCCCTCGACCGCCGGGAAGCCACCGACTCCCCCTCATTCACCGCGATTTGGATCAGCGAGGCGCGCACATTACCACCGTCCTGGCCTGTCGGCCGTCAACTCGGGCCTACGATCGTCACACGAAAGCACTGCCGGGGTGTTCATCGGCAGCGTAGTTTTGGGCATAGTCCACAACGCGCCACTGAAACTGCACGCGAGGGGTCCCGTTGACCGTCCATCCCAGCCTTGAGCCCTATGCCGACGCGTGGACGCATTCCATCGAGGCGATATCCGAGCTGGTGCGCCCGCTGCCCGAGTCCGACTGGAACCGGGCGACCCCCTGCCCCGGCTGGTCCGTCCGCGACGTCGTGTCCCACGTCATCGGCATCGAGTGCGAGCAGCTCGGGGACCCGCGGCCGATCCACACCCTGCCGCGCGATCTGCGCCACGTGGTGGACGAGTTCACCCGGTACATGGAGGTCCAGGTTGACGTCCGGCGCCACCACACCGCCCCGGAGATGACCTCGGAGCTGGAGTACACGGTCATCCGGCGGCAGCGCCAGCTGCGCAACGAGAAGCGGGATCCGGCCACGATGGTGCGGGGTCCGCTCGGTGACCAGGTGACGCTGGAGCACGCGCTGCGGCTGCGGGCGTTCGACGTGTGGATCCACGAGCAGGACCTGCGGGCCGCGCTGGGCGCGCCCGGCAACTGGGACTCGCCGGGCGCGTACGTGGCGCGGGACCTCCTCCTCGCCGGGCTGGCGAAGGTGGTCGCGAAGGGGGCGGGCGCGCCCCCCGGCTCGGCCGTGGTGGTGGACGTGCACGGGGCGCTGGAGTTCATGCGGACCGTACGGGTGGACGCGACGGGCCGGGCCACCGTGGAGGAGACGCCCTCGCTGGGCCCGGCCGTGACGCTGACCATGGACTGGGAGACCTACGTACGGCTCGCCGCGGGCCGGGTGCGGCCGCGCACGGTCGCCGACCGGGTGAAGGTGGACGGCGACGAGGAGTTGGGCGACGCGATCCTGGCGGCCTTCGCGGTGACTCCGTAGCACCGGCGCCTCCCGGCGGCCCTCAGGCCGTGGCCGGGGCCGGCGCCGGATCGCCGTGGGAGGCCACCGGGGCGGTAGCCCGGCGGTCCCGTTCGCGGGCCAGGGCCCGGCCGCGCAGGCCCAGGATGCGGGAGACGCCGAGGGCCTGGAGGACGAACACCGAGGCGAAGGCGATCCGGTAGTCGTCGCCGGTGGCGTCGAGCAGGACGCCGACCGCCAGCAGGGTGGTCATCGAGGCGAGGAAGCCGCCCATGTTGGTGATCCCGGACGCGGTGCCCTGGCGTTCGGGCGGGTTGGCGGGCCGGGCGAAGTCGAAGCCGATCATCGAAGCGGGCCCGCAGGTGCCGAGCACCACGCACAGGGCGACGAGCAGCCACATCGGCGCCCGGTCCCCCGGGTAGACGAGGACGGCGCCCCACAGCGTGGCGGTGGTCCCCACGGTGGCCAGGGCCAGCGGGATCCGGGAGGACTGGCGGCGGCCGACGAGCTGGCCGTAGAGCAGTCCGAAGCCCATGTTGGAGGCGACCACCAGGGTCAGCAGCCCGCCCGCGGTGGTCCGGGACAGCCCCTGTGCCTCGACGAGGAACGGCATCCCCCACAGCAGCAGGAACACCATCGCCGGGAACTGGGTGGTGAAGTGCACCCACAGCCCGAGCTTCGTGCCGGGCTCCCGCCAGGAGTCGGCGATCTGACGGCGCACGAAGCCACCGGAACCACGGCCGCCGCCGGAACCACCGGAGCCGCCGGACGCGCCGGAGCCGCCCGAGCCCCGGGCCGGGGCGGCCGGCCCGTACCCCTCGGGGTGGTCGCGCAGGAACAGCACCAGCGGCACCAGCACCACGAGCCCGGCGACCGCGCTGCCCGCGAAGGCGGGCACCCAGCCGAGGCCGTGCAGGACGGGTGCCAGCACGAGGGTGGAGACGAGGTTGCCCGCCATCCCCACCAGCCCGGCCAGTTGCGCCATCAGCGGCCCGCGCCGCGCGGGGAACCAGCGGGTGCCCAGGCGCAGGACGGAGATGAAGGTCATGGCGTCGCCGCAGCCGAGCAGGGCGCGCGCGGCCAGCGCCATCCCGTAGGACGGGGACAGCGCGAAGCCGACCTGTCCGGCGGTGAAGAGGACGGCGCCCAGGGTGAGGACCTTCTTGGTGCCGAGCCGGTCCACCATCAGGCCGACGGGTATCTGCATCCCTGCGTAGACCAGCAGCTGGAGGAGGGAGAAGGCGGCCAGCGCGGAGGCGTTGACGTGGAAGCGGTCGGCGGCGTCGAGCCCGGCGACGCCGAGGCTGGTGCGGAAGATGACGGCGACGAAGTAGACGGCGACGCCGATCGACCAGACGGCCACGGCCTTCCGTCCGCCCGGCGGGTCCTGGAGCGGCCCGCTCATCGGCCCGCCCCCCGCACCAGCGCCTCGACCCGCCCGACGTGCCCGCGTACGGCGGCCGCGGCGGTGTCGGCGTCGCCGGCGCGCAGGGCGTCCAGGATCTCGGTGTGCTCGGCGAGGGTCAGCTCCACCCGGTCGGGGTGCGCGTGCAGCAGGGCCACGCCCATCCGCAGCTGGCGGTCGCGGAGCTGGTCGTAGAGCCGGGACAGGATCTGGTTGCCGGCGTGGCGGACGATCTCGGCGTGGAAGCCCCGGTCGGCGGCCATCAGCGCGGGCAGGTCCCCCGCGACCGCGTGCCGGCGCTGCTCCTCGACCAGCTCCGCGAGCCGCTCCAGCAGGGCGGGCGGGGCGGGCACGGCCCGGCGGACGGTGAACTCCTCGACCAGCAGCCGGGTTTCGATGACGTCGGCGATCTCCTGCGCGGAGACCGGCAGCACCAGGGCGCCCTTCTTCGGGTACAGCTTCAGCAGGCCCTCGGTCTCCAGCCGCAGCAGCGCCTCGCGGACGGGCGTGCGGGAGACGCCGACGGCCTCGGCGAGTTCCCCCTCCGTGAGCAGTACCCCGCCCTCGTAGCGGCGGTCCAGGACGCCCTGCTTGACGTGGCGGTACACGCGGTCGGCGGCGGGCGGCGGCTTCGGGCCGGGTGCGGCCGTGGGGAGGGGCATGCGCACAGGATAGATACATCATGGATGCGCGCGACCGCCCGTCCATCATCCGGACGGCCCACCGCCCACCGCTCCCCACCGCTCAGCGCGGACCGTGGACCTCGACCTCCAGCAGGAGTTCGTCGTACGGGGCCTCCTGCGGGTACGGCGGCCTGATCTGGGCGAACCGGATCCGGGCCCGCGCCCCGGGCCGGCGGCCCCGGAGCGTGTACGCCCGCTCGACCGCCTCCCCGGGCAGGAGCCCGCGCTCCGCGCCGGGCCCGGCGTCCGCCACCGCGACCGTGACGGCGTCCTCGTCCCCCGTCACCTGCCAGGTCCACACGTAGCCGCGCGCTCCCCGGCCGGGCAGCCGCAGGGTGTACGTCTCGCCCGGCCCGAGCTCGATCCGGCGCACCTCCACCCGCGGCCCCTCTCATGCCGGGCCGATGACCGGCCCCTCGTGCCAGCCGGCACCGTCCCGCCAGTAGTGCTGGAGCAGGCGGTCGGTGCGCAGGACGACGACTTCCAGGTTGAACCCGAAACTGCCCTGGAGCATCCCGGTGACGGTGAGCACGTCGTGTCCGAAGACGGCGCCGCGGGCCCAGGCGGCGCCCGAGGCGTTCCCGCGCCACCAGTGCTCGACGCGGCCGTCCGCGCGGGCCGCGCACAGTTCGTAGTTCCCGGCGGTGTCCTCGTCCGCGGCCCCGTACTGGGCCTCGACCATGCAGGGAGCCGAGGTGATCCCGCCGCCGAAGACCTCGCCGGGGCGCCAGACGAAGCCGTTGGCGTCGTCGCGCCACCACAGCTGCATCGTGCCGTCCGTACGGGCCGCCACCAGGTCCAGGTGGCGGCTTCGGGTCTGCACCAGGGCGGGGCCGTAGTGGGCGATCCCGGAGGCGAAGCGGCCGCCGTCGTTCCAGGTCCAGGGGGCGCCGTTGATCCGCCACCAGTGGTTCAGGCGGCCGTCGGCGGTGCGCACGACCACCTCGAAGTTGCCCGGCGCGCCGTAGTCGCTCTGGATGAACCCGGGCGTCGAGCCGAGCGCCGCGTCCCCGGGGCCGAAGGCGCCGCCGTCGCGCCAGACGCCGACGGACTGCTCGTAGTACCAGTGGCGCAGCCGGCCGCCCGTGGTGACGTGCAGGGACTCCATGTTCCGGTTGTAGGTGGAGCCGGTGAAGGCCGGCTGGCCGCCGGCGTCTGCGGCGAAGGACGCCCCCCGGGACCAGGCGAAGGGGGCGTCGCCCTCGCGCCACCAGTGCTGGAGCCGCCCGCCGCCCGCCGCCGCGGCCATCTCGAAGTTGCGGTGGGCCCGGCCGTTGCCGCTCTCGTAGACGCTGCCCGCGTGCAGGCGGCGCTTGCTCCAGGGGTCGATGTTGGTGCCGCGCAGTCCGCACTTGGCCCAGTAGTCGATGTTGACCTCGCCGTAGGCGATCCGGCCGTACCCGCCGACGTGGTAGCCGGTCCCCCAGGAGTTCTTGAACAGCCAGCAGCCGGCCGCGTCGTCGTAGCCGACGACCAGCACGCAGTGGCCGCCCGCGAGCCGGTCGCTGGTGCGGTGGTAGACGCCGGAGCCGAGCCCGAAGAAGTCGTCGTAGACGTCGAAGCAGGCCGTGAGCGGGCCGACCGTGTCCAGCCAGGCCTTCTGCTGCTCCACGTCCCCGAGACGGACGTAGTCGGTGATCCGCACGGTCCGGCCCGAACGGTCCCAGCTGGGCGTGTACTCGGCCCGCCACGCGTCGCGCCGCTCGGCGGGCAGTCCGGGGGGCGGGGGGCTGTAGGGCCAGCAGTCCGGGTCGGCGAGGCCGCCGTTGGCGCGGATCCAGTCGAGGGCGGTCTCCGGGTTGCCGCCCTGCCCGCAGGTGGACTTGAGCCCGTCGTGGACGTCCCCCTCGGACCGCTCCGCCCACACGTCGTGTTCGATCCGGGCCATCGACTCGACGAGACCGGCCGCGCCGAAGGCCCAGCAGGACCCGCAGGGGTTCTGGTCCTTCACCTTCGTCAGCCAGGGCCAGCCCCAACGGGTCCGCCAGTCCACGGCGGTGGGCCGGCCCGCCGGCACGCCCGTCGTCACGCCCGCCGTCACGCCCGCCGTCACGCCCGCCGCCGTGTCCACGTCCGCGTCCGTGTCCGCGTCCGTTCCGGCGGCGGCGCCCGTGGCAGTGCCCGCGCCACCGTCAGCGCCGCCGTCGGCGCCGCCGTCCGGCAGCAGGCCGTGCGCGGCACGGCGCCGGGTCAGGTGCGGATTGCCGCTGGGGTGGCCGATCAGAGCCCGCAGGTCCACGGTCCCGGCCTCCGCGGCCGGGGTCAGGTTCACCCCCGGTTCCAGACCGAGCGCGGGGCGCGGCACGGGCTCCCCGTCGGCCAGGTGCTCGCTCACCGACCACCGCGCCCCCCGCGCCACGAGCTGTGCCCTCAGCTCCCCGGCCGTCTGGACAGACTCCCCCGGCATACCGCCCCCAGCTGCAACCGCCCCGTTCCCGAGCCCCGGGAGCGTCTCCCCGGCGCGGGACCGCGTCAAGGGGGTCCGCGCGGTCGCGCGGAGGCACGGGGGTCGTACGGTGCGGGGAGCCCGCCGACGGGTGCGGCTACGGGGCCATCGCCTGGCCCCCGATGCCCGCGGCCCCCGCCAGCTGTGCCCGCCACCACGCCGCCACCTCGTCGCGGCTCATCCGCGCCCACGGCGGCGTCCGCTCCACCTGGGCCCGGCCCAGCCGGCGGGCCAGGGCGACGAGGTCGCGGCCGGCCGGTCCCCGGGCGGCCTGGTAGGCGTCCAGCAGTTCCTCCCAGGAGTCCGCGCGGCGCCACGCGGCGGCGAACGCGGTCGCGTCCTGGAGCGCCTTGGCGGCGCCGCTGGTGTTGTGCGGGCGCACCACGGTGGCCGCGTCACCGGCGAGCAGGAGCCGCCCGGCGGTGGTGCGCGCGGTCTCCAGGTCGTAGATGGGCTGCACGAAGGTGTCCGCCGGGTCGGTCAGCGCGAGCGCCCGGCCCCAGTACGGCGGGAACTCACGCTCCAGGAGCTCCCGCAGGTGCCCCGACAGTTCCGGGGTCAGCGCGCCCGGCGGGAAGCTGGTCGGGTCGTCGTAGCGCAGGGCGCCGTCCCGCGGCGGCGGGGCGTACAGCACCCAGTTCACCCGGGGGCCGTCCGGACCGGGGATCCGGTAGATCACGCAGCTCCCGCCCGCGAAGCAGACGGTGGTGACGGCCTCGGGGTGCGGGTCGGCGCCCCCGCCGGCGGGCTCCGCCAGCCGTGCCGCGTCGAAGTTGCCGCGCCAGCACACGTACCCGGCGTAGTGCGGCCGGGACCCGGGGCAGACCGCCTCGCGGACCACCGAGCGGTAGCCGTCCGCCCCGACGGCCAGGTCGTACCGCTCGACGGAGCCGTCGGCGGTCCGCACCTCGGCGGCGCCGCCCGCGTCCGCGGCCACGCCCGCCACCGTCACGCCCTGCCGGTAGCGCACCCCGTCGGGGGTGGCCGCGCGCAGCCCGCGCCACAGCAGCCCCCAGTGGTACGAGTGGAAGGGGAAGGGCTGCTCCCAGATCAGCCGGCCGCCCTGCGCCCCGGGCTCCCGCACCACCCACCGGCGCCGCTCCAGCCGGTGCGCGGGGATCCCCGCGGGCAGCGCCCCGGCCGCGGCCAGTTCGGCGGCCCGGTCGTCGTGGACGCAGAGCCCGAGGCCCCGGTCCGCGAGCCGGCCGCGCGTGCGCTCCAGTACGACGACCTCTTCCGCCCCCGCCCGCACCGCCGCGGAGGCGAACGCGCACCCCGCGATGCTCCCGCCGATCACGGCGACCGTTCCACCCTGCATGTCCGACTCCTGATCTAGTTGTATGTGTGCGGAGCCCTACCCAGGCGCGCGGGCGCCCACCGGTGCCCGGCGACCCGGCCGCCCCGCACCGCGCACCGCTCAGCCGGCGAGGGCCTGCCTGATGCGCTTGAGCGACGGGTTCGTCATGACGGACCCGGTGCCCGTCGGGGAGACCACGCGGACCGTGGGCACCGTTTCGTTGCCGTCGTTGACGGAGCGGACGAAGGCGGCGGCCTCCGGGTCGCGCCAGATGTTCACCGGCCGGTAGCGGGTTCCGGTCAGGCGGAGCTTGACCCAGAGCTTGATGCAGAACGCACAGCCGGGCCGCCAGTACACGGTGACGGCCGGGGCCGAGGCAGATGAGGTGTCCATGCCCGAAGCCTGGCACGGCCGGAGCCCGGCACGGCCGGAGCCCCTGGGAAGCGCCCGGAGCTCCCCTATAGGGTCGGTCGGTATGGATGGCTGGACGGCGCCGAGCGCGATCGAGAGAGAGCTGTACGAGGCGAAGTCCCGCGGGGACTGGCCGGCCTTCCTGGACGCCCTCGCCCGCGCCGAGCTGTTCCTCCCCCAGCACCGCGCCGCCGTCGACGCCGATCCGCGGCAGGCCCGTTTCCACCCCGCCCCCGGCGGGGCGAGCCTGGCCGTCTACACCCGGGGCATGCTGCCCGCTCCCGACCCGCACACCGTGTACCTGCGCCAGAGCCTCGCCTGGTTCGCGAACGCCTGGGACGACCGGGACCCCGCCTACCTCGCCGTGAACCCCGGCTGCCCCGCCGAGGCCTACCTCACCACCCGCCCCGAGGACCGCGCCCGCTGGCGCGCGCACTGGGACGCCGCCCCCTCGTGGGGCCTGTCCGAAGGCGCCGTGCACGCCCTGCACGCCGGCGGGCCGCTGCACGGTCCGGTCGCACACGGGCTGGCCGTCGGCGCGCACCTCGCCGTCGCCAACGGGGAGTTCTGGAACGCCCTCGCCCAGCACGGCAACGGCTACACCCGCGAGCGCGAGCGGATGCGCAAGTGGTGGGGCGTCACCGACGGCGCGGGCTGGCTGGAGGCCCTGCGGCAGCTGCAGAACGCCGACGCCGTCAGCCCCGTCTGGGAGTACGCGCTGCGCGTGCGCCGCGTCCTCGCCTCCGACTTCGCCGGGCCCGTCGACGTGGAGCACTGGCGGCACGCCGCCGAGGCCAGCCTGCGCCGCGGCGCCGAACGCTCCGCCGAGCCGCAGCTCACCCCCGAAGGGGTCACCGTCGTCGAGCCGCGCCCCGCCGCCGAGGTCGAGGGCGAGATCGCCGGGGTGCGCCGGCTCATCGGCCGGATCGCCCGCTACGAGCAGCGCTTCCGGGCCGACGGGCTGCTCCCGCCGGACGGCTGGGTGCGTTCCGTGGAGGGCTGGGACCACGGCCGGGCCTCCCAGATGGCCCGCTGGGGCGTCGCCACCCGCTACGGCACCCTGGAGGACGCCGAGCGGGGCGTGCTCCGCGCCGGCGAGGCCGCCCGCGGGGCCTACCGCTCCTGGTCGGACTTCTCCGCCGGATACTCCCTCGGCCGGTGCCTGCACTTCGACGAGGAGGAGTTCGGGGACTGGTACGCCTCCTCGCTCGCCACCCATCTGACGCTGACCACCGACCCGGCCAGCCCCTGGCTCAACATCCCCTGGCGCTGAGCGACTTCGGGTAGTCCCCGCGCCGCGCGCCGGACCGGCCCCCGGCCGCCCAGACGCCAACTAGGCTCCCCCGCATGACGATTGCGCTGAACGACACCGTGCGACAGCTCCTCGACTCCCCGCACCCGGCCGTACTCTCCACCATCGACCCCGACGGCAGTCCGCAGAGTTCGGTGGTCTGGGTGACCCGGGACGGCGACGACGTCCTGATCTCCACCGAGCGGGGCCGGCGCAAGGAGCGCAACGCGGCCCGCGACGGGCGGGTCGGCCTGACCGTCTTCGACCTGGCCAACCCGTACCTCTACGCGGAGATCCGCGGCACCGTGACCGTCACCGAGGACACCGGCCGGGCGATCGCCGTCCGCATCGCCGAGGAGTACCTCGGCCCGGGCGCCGGCAAGGAGTACGGGAACACCGGGGACGGTGCGGTACGGGTGGTCCTGCGGCTCACCCCGTCCAAGGTCCTGGGCAACGCCGCGAAGGGCTAACGACGCCGCCCCGGCAGGCGCAGGGACGGCAGCAGGGACAGCGCGATCAGGCCCGCCGCCACCGCGTACGCGGTGCGGAAGCCGGCCGGGCCGGTGCCCGCAGCGCCCAGGACCACGGACGTCAGGGCCGTCCCGACCGAGGCGCACAGCTGGGAGTTGATGCTGAGGGCCGTGCTCGCCGCCGCCATGCGTGCGGCGGGCAGGTCCCGGCCGGCGGTGGTCATCGTCGGCATCAGCACCATCCCGGCGCCGACGCCCATCAGCATCAGCGAGCCCACGACCTGCCCGCCCGGCACCTCCGCCGCGCCGGTCCGCAGGCCGGCGAGCAGCATCCCGAGGGCCGCGACCGCCACCCCCGCGGGGATCAGCCGGCGCGGGGCGACCGCGTCGACGCGCCGGGAGGCGATCTGCATGGTCACCCCGACCGCGAGGCCGACGGGCGCCACCAGCAGCCCCGCCGCGCTCGCGCTCAGCCCGCGCGCCTGCTGCCAGTACACCGGGGCCAGCAGCATCGAGCCGAAGTAGCCGCAGGTGAACGGGGCGAGCGTGCCGATGGCGGCGGCGAAGGTGCGGTCGCGCAGCAGCCGCAGGTCGAGCAGCGGCTCCGGCACGCGCAGCGCACGCCGTACGAAGGCCGCGACGAGGACGGCGCCGCCCAGCAGGGGCAGCAGCACCCCGGGGGAGCCGAACCCGCCGCTCCCGCCGCCCCGGGACAGCCCGTACAGGAGCAGCGCGAGGCCCGGGGAGAGGCTCAGCAGTCCGGGGACGTCGAGCCGCGGCGGGGCCGCCGCGCCCAGGGGGGAGTCCGGGCGCAGCAGCCTCACCGCGAGAAGGAGGGCGGCCGCTCCGACGGGCAGGTTGACGAGGAAGATCCACTGCCAGGAGGCGGCGTCGATCAGCCAGCCGCCCAGCATCGGCCCGGCCACGGGGCCGACGAGCACGGGCAGCCCCAGCAGGGCCATCGCCCGCCCGAGCCGGTCGCGGTCGGCGGCCCGCATCACCATCGTCATGCCGACCGGCATCAGCAGTCCGCCGCCGAGCCCCTGGACGGCGCGGAAGGCGATCAGGCTGCCGGCGCTCCACGCGCACGCGGCGAGCAGGGAGCCGAGGGTGAACAGGGACAGGGCCGCGAGGTAGGTGCGCTTGGCGCCGATCCGGCCCATCGCCCAGGCTGCTGCCGGGATGACGGCGGCCAGGGCCAGGGTGTAGGCGGTGGCGGTCCACTGGACGGTCTCCAGCGGGGCCCCGAAGGACTCGGAGAGCCTGTCGAGCGCCACGTTGACGATGGTCGTGTCGAGGACGGACATGACGGCGCCGGTGATCACGACGGTGAGGATGCGCCCGAGCTGCCCGGGCGCGGTCCCTAACGCCGCCGGCGAGTCCTCGGCGGTGGGTGCGGTCGGCATCGTGCGGTGGCCCTCAGAGCTCGTACGGGTGGACCGTGCGGACGGTTTCGGCAGCAGACATGACTGACTGTCCCCCTCTGAAGAACCGGATGGTTGGTTTGTGCCTCTGGCCTGCCAGTAAGCTACAACGCACGTTGTAAGAACCACAACGACCGTTGTGGAGGACGGCGCGAGCGGCGATGGAGGAGCGATGGAGGAGGAGGCCCCGGGCGGCGGCCCGGAGGGGACGGCGGACGCGCTCCCGCCCCGGAAGCTGGCCAAGCGGATCGCGATCGTGCGCGCCGCCTGCGCGGTGTTCGGCCGCGAGGGGTACGCGCGCGCCTCCGTCGACGCCCTCGCCGCCGCGGCCGGGGTCTCGACGCGGACGCTCTACAACCACTTCCCCGGAGGCAAGTCGGAGCTCTTCCGGGCCGTCGTGACCTGGAGCTCGGGCGAGGTGCGGGACGCCCACGTGGCCACCGTGCGCACCCTGCTGGACCCCGGGCGCCCGCCCCACCCCGACAACCTGGAACGGGACCTGGCCGCCCTCGTCCGGGCGCTGATCGACGTGATGGTCGAGCACCCCGACCACTTCGCCCTCGTGCGCCACGTCCACGCCGAGGCCGACCACGTGCCGCCCGAGGTGCTGGCGGCCTGGAAGTCCGCGGGCCCCGGCCCGGTCGGGGACGCCCTCGCGGACGCCCTCGCGGGCCTGGAGGAGGCGGGGCTGATCGACGTGCACGGCGACGCGGAGCTGGCGGGCGCCCACTTCACGGCGCTGACCTCCAGCGCCGTCGCGCAGCTCTCGCACTACGGGGTCCTGCCCCTGTCCGAGGCCCGGACCGACCGCCTCGTCCAGGGCGGCGTCGCGGCCTTCCTCCGCGCCTACCGCTCCCGCCGAGGGCCCGCACGAGAGGCCTCAGGGCAGCCGGCCGGCGACCTGTGACCAGGCGTCCACCGACGCGGCCAGCGGGTCCCCGGGGGCCAGGTACGGACGGGCGGCGCCCGTCCACCGCAGCAGGTTCCTGATCAGCCTCAGGTGCACGATCCGGTCCCGGGGCAGCGCGCGCCAGTCCCGGGCCCGTGCGGCCGCCTCCGCCGGGGTGAGGTCGATCAGCGCGAGCGCCTCCCGGCACAGCGCGGCCGGGTCCCCGCCCGGTCCGGGCCCGAACTCCCGGATCAGGTAGCTCCGTACGAAGGCCAGGTCGATCCCCCGCACCAGGTCCGGGGCGCCCTCGGCCCGCGCGCAGCGGTACGCCGCCGCCACCGCCAGCCGGCCCCAGCGCAGCCGCACCGCGTCCGGCAGGGTGTCGTCCCGCATGCCGCCCACCGCGAGGCCGCGCAGGGTCCGCGGCAGGGGCTCGTCCCCCAGCGGGGGTCCGGTGGCCAGCCACGCCTCCAGTTCCGCCAGGGCGTGCCCGTCGGGCGGTACGGAGGTCAGCACCTGGCCCCGGCTGAGCAGCGCCACCACGGCCCCCGTCAGGCGGACCCGCGCCGTGTGCCCGGCGCCGAAGGAGTCGGCCGGGCGGCCGTGGCGCTCTATGCGGCGCAGCCCGAGCCGCGACGGCCCGGCGGCGTAGACCTGCCCGGACCGGGCGACCCCGCCGAGGCACCGTACGAGGCACACGCCGCCCGTGACGTCGGCCTCCTCGACGCGGTACACCTGCAACTCGGTGATGGGCACCCCGACCCCCTTCCCGGTGGGGGAGGTTACCGCCTCACGCCGCCGCCGGCTCCTCCAGGACGAGGCGGATCTCGGTGACCTCGTAGCCGGCCCGGTCGAAGGCGGCGGCCATCGGGAGGTTGACGGTGTCGGTGGTCGCGGTGATCCGCTCCGCGCCGTCGGCGGCGTGGAAGCGGGTGATCTCGCCGAGGATCTCGTCGATGAGGCCCTTGCCGCGCTGCTCCGGGACGACGCCGAGGTAGCCGACGTTGCGGTGGTAGGGGGTCGCGGAGGGGACGGCCATCCCGGCGAGGGTGCCGTCGGGCAGGTGGGCCAGGCGCCACCAGGAGCGCTCGCCGGGGCAGTCGAGGTAGAAGGCGAAGTCGTCCTTGGCGAACTCCTCCTCCGTCATCACGGCCAGTTCCTGCCGGGTGTTCACGTCGAGGCTGCCCCGGGAGAGCCGGGCGAAGACGTCGAGGAACTCCTCGTCGGTGCCCTCGCGGAAGACGAGGCGTCCGGTGGGCGCGGCGGTCCCGGCGGCCGGGGTCCACTCGTAGCGCAGGCGCTCGACCTCCTGCGTCAGACCGGCCCGCCGCGCGGCCTCCTGCCGCCAGGCGACCGCCGCGGCCGACGCCGGGTCGGACCGCCAGTCGCGGGGCAGCGAGATGTTGTAGCCCGGGGCCTTGCCGAAGGCGGCGTGGCCGGCTTCCAGGAGGCGTGCGGCGAGGGCGGCCGGGTCGGCCACGCCCTCGCGGACCTGGAGGCAGTCGAGCGCGACGGGCCGCTCGCTGTCGGCGCGCCCCCACCACAGGGCGCGGGCGATCGGCTCCCCGTCCCCGTCCTCGGCCGTCCAGATCCACTCGGGACGGATCCGGTTCGCGGCGAGCTCCTCGCGGATCCGCTCGGCGCTCAGGGCGGCGACGGGGCCGTCGGCCCGGTAGGCGACGGCGCGGTCGAGGGCGGCGGGGTCCGCGGTGGCGGCGTCTGCGGTGGCGGCGCGAAGGATCATCCGGCGATGATCACACGCCACGATGCCTCCGACCAGGCATTTCGGCTGTGCGGAAGCGGAACGCAAAGGGCCGGTACCGCGCACGTGCGTGCGCGGTACCGGCCCCTCGGAAGGCGTGCCGCGAAGCCGTTACGACCAGGTGATCAGCCGGCGCGGGTGCTCCAGGACGGCCGCGATGTCGGCCAGGAAGCGGGATCCGAGCTCGCCGTCGATCAGACGGTGGTCGAACGACAGCGCCAGGGTGGTGACCTGACGGGCCTTCACCTTGCCCTTGTGGACCCACGGCTGGAGCTTGATCGCGCCGACCGCGAGGATCGCGGACTCGCCCGGGTTCAGGATGGGCGTACCGGTGTCGACGCCGAAGACGCCGACGTTGGTGATGGTGATGGTGCCGTTCTGCATGTCGGCCGGGGAGGTCTTGCCGTCGCGGGCCGTGGCGACCAGCCCGGACAGGGCCGTCGACAGCTCGCCGAGGGTCTTGGCGTGCGCGTCCTTGATGTTCGGGACGATCAGCCCGCGCGGAGTGGCCGCCGCGATGCCCAGGTTGACGTAGTGCTTGAGCACGATCTCCTGGGCCGCCTCGTCCCAGGACGCGTTGACGTCCGGGTTGCGGCGGATCGCGACGAGCACGGCCTTCGCGATCAGGAGCAGCGGGTTGATCCGCAGGCCCTGGAGGTCCGGGTCCTCCTTGAGCTCCTGGACCAGCTTCATCGTCCGGGTCACGTCGAGCGTGATGAACTCGGTGACGTGCGGCGCGGTGAACGCGGAGTTGACCATCGCCTGGGCCGTGACCTTGCGGACGCCCTTGACCGGGATCCGGGTCTCCCGCGCCGAGGCCTCCACGGCCTGCGGTACGGGTACGGCCACGGGCGCCTCGGCGGCGGCCGGAGCCGGGGCGACGGCCACGGGCGCCGGGGCGATCGCGGCGGCAGCGGCGGCGTGCACGTCCTCGCGGGTCACGATGCCGCCGTCCCCGGTGGGGACCACCGCGGCAAGGTCGATGCCGAGGTCCTTGGCGAGCTTGCGCACCGGCGGCTTGGCCAGCGGGCGCTCCCCGTCCGGCTGCGCCGGGGCCCGTGAGCGCGGGCTGGTCCCCGCCGGCGCGGGAGAGTCGAACGACCTGAAAGGCTCGGGCTCATGAGCTGCGGAG
>NZ_JBEXKC010000060.1:0-50189 GCF_040609475.1 Streptomyces sp. NPDC004667
CATCGCGAAGCGACGCGACGAAGGAGCGCCCTTGAGGGACCGGCCCGACACGGAAGGACAGTGGACTGGCGGGACGCCCCCAGCCCTCCCCTGATACCGACCGGGGGTGCACCGCCCACCCCGACCCCACCCCGACCTGCATAAGGTCCCTCCCATGACCCGGACCACACCACCGCGCCCGCTCGATGTCGAGGCGCTCTTCCCCGAGCTCGCCGCCCACCGGGGGACGACCACCCGGCTGCATCCGCGGCCGGGCCGCCCGGGGGTGGGAGACAGTTCCGTCGGCGGGCCGATGCTGTGGCCGGCGGACGAGCCGTGGCCGGTCTGTACCGCGAAGCACAAGCGGTCCCGGGGGCGCCGCCCCGAGGACGTGCACCGCGAGCGGCAGGTCCTGGACGCCGCCTGGGAGCGGGACCCGGTCCACGGTCCGACGGACGAAGAGCGCGCGCTCCTGGAGGAGTTGCGCCGCAGGCACCGTGTCCCCGAGGCGGGTGACACCGACCCGCTCCCGATGATCGGTGTCGCGCAGCTCTACCGCCGCGACCTCCCCGACCTGCCGGCCGGTCCGGACGGCTGCGACCTCCTCCAGGTCTTCTGGTGTCCCTTCGACGCCCACGGCGTCAACATGACCGGCATGGCACTCCAGTTGCTCTGGCGGTGTTCGTCCGAATTGACCGAGGCGGCGACCGGGCTGCTGCTGCCTCCGCCCCGGCCGCAGGTCGTCGGTTCCCCCGGCTACGTGGTGGAGCCTTGCGTGCTGCATCCCGAGCAGGTGGTCACGTATCCCTTCGCGGGGCTCCTGCCCGAGGACCTGTGCGATCGGATCCACGCCCGGGAGGACGCCCTCGACGAACTGGCGGAAGAGGAAGCGGATGCCCGAGCCCTGGCCCAGAGCCGAGCCCAAGCCCAAAGCGGGGACGGGGAGTACGAAGAAGGGCCGGACGGCCTCTCCTACCCCGCCTACCAGTACGACCTCTCCATCCCGCCGGGCTGGCGCGTCGGCGGTTTCGCTTCCTGGCACCTGACCGATCCGGCCCCCATGGACTGCACGGCCTGCGCGACGCCGATGGAACTGCTGCTGACCGTCGACAGCTCGGAGTGGGACGGCGGCAGCGGCAGTTGGCGGCCGCTGGAGGACCGGGGTCCGGGTGTCAGGGTGTCCTCCACGCCCACCGAGGCCGTCGTGGGCCGCTGGGGCGAGCTCAACGTCTTCGCCTGTCCGTCCGATCCCGGGCACCCGCACCGCTGGAGCATCCAGTGAGGGTTGTCAGTGCCACCGCCTAGCGTGGAGGCATGAAGCCGATCAGGATCATCGCCGGAGACGCCACGAGCCCGCAGGCCAAGGGGCCGAAGCTGATCGCGCACGTGTGCAACGACATCGGTGGGTGGGGCAAGGGGTTCGTGCTCGCCGTGTCGCGGCGGTGGCCCGAGCCGGAGGCCGAGTTCCGGGCCTGGCACCGGGGGAGGAGCGGGAACGACTTCGGGCTCGGGGCCGTGCAGGTGGTGCGGGTGCGGCCCGACGTGTGGGTGGCCAACATGGTCGGCCAGCGCGGGATCCGGACCGGCAGCGGCGGGCCGCCGATCCGCTACGACGCCGTCGCGCGCTGCCTCGCCACCCTGGCCGATCACGCCGTCGAACTGGGGGCCGGCGTCCACATGCCCCGGATAGGCTGCGGGCTCGCCGGGGGCGACTGGGCCCGTATCGAACCGCTGATCACCGACGCCCTGTGCGCCAGGGAGGTGGAGGTGACGGTCTACGACCGGAGTTGACCTCTCAGCCGCACCGAACCCGCATCCCCGTGGCAGCATCGGGGGCATGCGCTACCGATATGCCGTAGAAGCCGATGCGCCGGCCCTGGCAGGGCTGTTCGCCGCCAATCACCACGACGCCCTGACCGAGGAGCAGCGGGCCGAACAGGGCTTCGTGCAGGGGGCCTTCGGGATCGAGGCCCTGCGCGGGATGGCCCGCGACCGGGAGTTGCTGGTCGCCGACGCCGGGCAGGGGCGGCTCGCCGGGCTGCTCGCCCTGTCGGTGGCCCGGGACATGGGCGATCCACCGGCGGCGGTGCTCGGACTGCTGCACGCGCAGGGCGTCCTCCACTGGCAGGGGCGGCCGCTCGGGGAGGTGCCGTGGCTGCTGTACGGGCCGGTCGTGGTCGACGCCGCGTTCCGCGGACACGGGGTGGCCCGGGGGCTGTTCGGGATGGCGCTCGACGCGGCGGTGGGGCGGGCCGAGCTGCTGGTGGCCTTCATCGAATCGGGGAACGCCCCTTCGTGGAAGGTGCACGTCGACGCCTTCGGGATGATCCCGCTCGGGGAGTACGTCGTCGACGGCCGGACCTACGCGGCGGTGGCGGTGCCGGTCGCTCCGCGAGGTGAAGGGGGCTCGGGGACGGCCTGAGAAGACGCGTCCGAGCGGCCTGTTCTTCGAGGCCCGTCGACCCTAGGCTCAGCGGATGACCTTGGAATGGGAACAGGTAATCGTCCACTCGGCGGATCCGGCGGCACTGGGGCAGTGGTGGGCCGAGGCCCTCGGCTGGGTCGTCGTGTACACCTCTGACGACGAGTTCGAGATCCGCCCGGCGCCGGACCGCATGCCGGGGCTGGACTTCGTCCGGATCGACGAGGACAAGAAGGCCAAGAGCCGGCTGCACCTCGACTTCAGGCCCGACGACCAGGACGCCGAGGTGGCCCGTCTGGTGGCGCACGGCGCACGCCGTGTCGACATCGGACAGGGCGATCAGCCGGGGTGGGTCGTCCTGGCCGACCCCGAAGGCAACGAGTTCTGCGTCCTCGGCCCGCGGAGTCAGTGACGCGCACCGGCTAGCGCGGTTCGTGGGCCGCCTGTCGGCAGGCGCCGTTCGCGGCGCCGCCGGCGACGCCGGCCGCGGTCATCCCGTTCACGCACCCCGCAAGGTCGTTGACCACACCACGGGTGCACGCGGCCTTGACGGCGTCGGTCACCGCGACGCCGGACAGCTCGACCGTCTTCGTGCAGGCCGGGATGTCCGCCTGGGCGGCGGGGGCGGCCAGGGCGGCGCCGCCGAGCGTGAGGGTGAGGCCGGTGAGGACGCCGGCGATACGGGTCGACGTGCGCATGGAAGGCACCTGCTCTCCGGAATCGCGCGGCCGCGGAACCGGGTGTCCCGGATCAGCGGAGGAAGGGCGAAAACGAGCGGATGCGAGGGTTCCTCCCTCCCCCTTCGACGCTAGAACAGCTCCCCGCCGCCCGCACCCGCGCTCAGCGCCCGCGCCCACCGGAGCTCACCGTGCGGACGTCCAGCCCTGGCGGCGCAGCCTCTCGAAGCCGTCCAGGAGCAGGTCCAGGGCGAACTCGAACTCGAACTGGTCGTCGCAGCCGCCCCCGACGGTGGAGTCCCCGTCGTGCGCGGTCGCCGCGGCCAGCTCCGCGATGTCGGGGGTTCGGGCCGCACGGCCCGTCCGTGACCGTCCGTCCCGGAGGGCCGGACGAGTGATCGTGCCGGACACGCCGGATCGGCGGTCCGTGGCGAATCGATTCGCCACGGACCGGGCCTCCTAGGGTCGGCCCCGCAGTCCCGCTTGATCATCTTCGAGAAGGGATCATTCCCCGCATGAAGCTCCGCAACGCCGTCGCCGCCACTCTCGGTGCCCTCGCGCTCACGCTGTCCATGTCCGGCTCGGCCTTCGCCGCCGAGGGTCAGTTCCACTACACGTACCAGGAGGAGGACGGCCAGGTGCGCGAGGCCGCCCTCAGCAACCCCGCCAACGACAGCTGCGTCAACCTCTTCGGCGCCGGTGCCGACGAGGCCCCGGCCGGCTACGGTCCGGAGAACGCCACCGACTCCTACGCGGTCCTCTACCTCGGCGCCGACTGCAACGAGGAGAGCCCCAAGGAGCTCCTGCAGCCGAAGGGCCAGCGTGCCACCGACGACATGAAGGTCCGCTCGGTGAAGTTCACCACCGAGCGCCCCAGCCTCCGCCTCATGCCTCGATGATCACCAGCGGGATCTCCCGCGGCCGGGACGCTTCCCGGTAGTCGTCGAACAGCGGCCACAGGGCCGTCATGGCCTCCCAGTACGTTTCCTGCTCCAGCGCCGTCGCCGTGCGCGCCCGGGCCGGGAAGACGTCGGCGCCCACCTGGAGGCGGACCTCCGGGTGGGCGGTGAGGTTCCGGTACCAGGCGGGGTGGCGCGGCCCGCCCGAGCCGACGGCCACGACCAGGTGGCGGCCGGCGTCCCGCCCGTAGACCAGCGGCGTGCGCACCGTCCGCCCGGTCGCCCGGTCGAGGGTGGTGAGCAGCAGGGTGGGGACCCCGTGCCACAGGTGGCCGTCCGCGCCCCCGCTCGCGACGTACGTGCGGACGTGCTCCAGGCGCGGTCCGGGGCGCGGGTCCGTGGGGTGGTCCCAGTCGACGGTGACGGCGACGCTGTTCATCTGACCTCCGTGGCGCGGCCCCCGGACGGCTAACGACCTCCGTCGGTTCTGGATGCGGCACATCGGCACACCGCCCGTGCACGGGGTGACGGTTCCGGTCCCTTCCGGTGCTGAAACGTGCCTCTCGGCTTCGCAGAGGGTCACCGGGGGACCACGGCCCGGGGTGCGGCCCCGGGCCGGACCGTCGGCAGTGCCTTCGAGCGGCCGCTAGGGCAGATAGCGCTCGATGACCTGCGGCCCCTCCTTCTCCATCAGTTGGCGCGCCTTCTCGACCCGCTCCGGTGTCACGTCCTGCCCGGTCGCCATCACCAGGTCCTCGGGGTCGTACGGCCGCTCCCCGCCCGTGAAGAGCCGGTCCGACCGGGTGGGCTGCTGGTCCGCTTCACTGTCCATCGGTACCTCCTCGTGCCCCCTCAGGCCCCCATACTCCGGCCCCGGCCCCATGAACGCACCTCGGGACGCCGGGCGCCGCACGGAACCCCGGATCGGGCCGCGGACCAGGCCTCGGATCAGGCCCCGGATCAGGCCCCGGACCCGGCGGCGGTGAGGGTGGCCAGGGCGCCGAGGGCGGTCAGCAGTCCGCAGATCCAGAGGTTGACCGCCCTGTGCTCCCAGAACACCGCGACGAACTCGCGCAGCGTCGCGCTGGGCAGGAAGTACCGCGCCGTCGGCGAGCCCAGCACCTGTCCGTTGACCCCGGCCTTGCGGGCCATCATCGCGGCGCGGAAGGCGTGGAAGTTGTTGGTGACGACCACGCACCGGTAGGCCGGGTCGGCCGCCTCCATGATCTGCCGGGAGAACAGCATGTTCTCCTCGGTGGTGGTGGACCGGTCCTCCAGCACGATGTGCTCGGCCGGAACCCCCTCGGCGATCAGCCAGTCCGCCATCGCCCGCGCCTCGGCGACCTTCTCGTCGGTGCCCTTGCCGCCCGAGGGGAGCAGCACCGGCGGGCGGCTGCCCCGGGCGATCTGGGCCGCGTAGATCTCCTGGCCCTTGCGCAGGCGCGAGGCCAGCAGGGGCGGCACCCGTTCGCCGCCGATCAGGCCGGAGCCCAGCATGACCACGTGGTCGACGTCGCCGCGCACCTTGATGCGGCCGTAGAGGAAGGCGTAGCCGAAGAAGCACAGGAAGACGAAGGAGACGTAGCCGACGACCAGGGTGAGGGTCGCCGCGACGCCGGCGAGGGTCTTGGAGCCGGTCCAGGCGACCGCGATCAGCAGGGCGATCATCGCGAAGATCCCGAGCCCGGCCAGCAGGGACAGCAGGTTGGCCGGCCGGCCGCCCTCCTTGCGGACCATGGTCACGCCGTTGCGGACGAGGAAGACGCCGAGGGCCACCACGCCGACCGCGGGCACGAAGAAGACGAGCGCGAACAGGGTCAGCGCGGCCCACGGCGGCAGCGCCGTCAGCTGGAGGAGCATGACGAACGAGAGGGAGACGAAGGTCAGTCCGAGCAGGACCGCGTTGCGGAAGCGGCGGCGGTCCTTCCAGGCGCTGACGCAGAACACGAGGAAGAGCAGGGCGGGGAGGACGAAGGCGGCGACCATGGCGTTCATCGTATGGGCCTACGGTGAACGGGAGTCCGGCGCACGGAGCGGCCCGCCAGGACGTCCGTACGGCGTCCGTCGCGGATGACGGGAAGGCCGTCGATCAGTACGTGCGGGATGCCGTGCGGCAGCGCGCGCGGCGCCTCGAAGGTGGACCCGGCCGCGACCGTGTCCGGGTCGAAGAGGACCAGGTCGGCCCGGAACCCCTCGCGCACCAGGCCCCGGTCGGGCAGGCGCAGCCGGGCCGCGGGGCGGCCGGAGAGGTGGGCGACGCATTCCTCCAGGGAGAGCACGCCGAGTTCGCGGACGTAGCGGCCGAGGTAGTGGGGGAAGGTGCCGTACGCGCGGGGGTGGGGCTTCGCGCCGTGCAGGATGCCGTCGGAGCCGCCGGTGTGGGCCCGGTGGCGCATGATCGTGCGGACGTTGTCCTCGTGGCCGACGTGCTGGAGGACGGTCGGGCCGAGCCGGTCCGCCAGCAGGAGCCGCCGGGCGGTGTCCCAGCCGTCCAGGCGGGTGCCCACGTGACCGGTGAGGGCGGCGGAGGCGGTCCCGGAGACCTCGATCGTCGACCAGTCCACGGGCACCCCGTGGCAGCCGTCGGAGCCCTCCGCCTCCATGGCGTGGCGGATCCGGTCGGCGGTGGCGTCGTCGCGCAGCCGGGCCAGGACCGCCTCGGGGCCGCCCTCGTTGGCCCAGCTCGGCAGCAGGGCGACGAGGGTGGTGCAGCCGGGGGTGTACGGGTAGCTGTCGAGCGTGAGGTCGGCGCCCCGGGCGAGGGCGGCGTCGAGGAGGTCCAGCAGTTCCCCCGCCCGGCCCTCGTTCTCGCCGAAGTTCATGGTGGCGTGGGCGAGGTGGAGGGCGCAGCCGGCCTCGTGGGTCAGGTCGAGCATCTCGGCGTAGGCGTCGAGCGCGCCGCGGCCGTACGAGCGGTGGTGCGGGCAGTAGTAGCCGCCGTAGCGGGCCACCACGCGGCACAGCTCGGTGAGTTCGGAGCCGGACGCGTACAGGCCGGGGGTGTAGGTGAGCCCGGAGGACAGGCCGACGGCGCCCTGCTCCATGCCCTCGGCGACGAGGGAACGCATCCGGTCGAGCTCGGCGGGGGTGGCGGGCCGGTCGTCCCAGCCGAGGGCGTACGCGCGGACGGTGCCCTGGGGGACGAGGTAGGCGGCGTTCACGGCGATGCCCTGGCCGCCGAAGCCGTGGTCGAGGCGGTCGAGGTAGCCGCCGACGGTGCGCCAGTCGAAGTCGACGTCCTCGCCGGTGCCGTTCCAGCCGGCGATGGCGGTGCGCACCCCGGTGAGGGTCCGCTCGTCGGCGGGGGCGTACGAGAGCCCGTCCTGGCCCAGGACTTCGAGGGTGACGCCCTGGGCGGCCTTCGCGCTGTGGTCCGGGTCGCGCAGCAGCGCGAGGTCGCTGTGGGCGTGCATGTCGACGAACCCGGGGGCCAGGACCAGCCCCCGGGCGTCGATCGTGCGCCGTCCGCCGCCCGGGATCCGGCCGATCCCGGCGATGCGGCCCTCGTGGACGGCGACGTCGGCGGTGTAGGAGGGGCCGCCGGTGCCGTCGGCGACGCGGGCGCCGCGGATGACGAGGTCCACCGTCAGAAGAAGGTGCGGACGAACTCGGTGACGGTGCCGTCGGACTGCACCAGCGGGATCAGCGGCCACTTCTCGAAGATGGTGCAGGGGTGCGACATGCCGAGGGCCACCCAGTCGCCGACCTGCACGTCGTCGGCGGAGCCGGTCTCCAGCCAGGCGTGCTGGTCGGAGAGTTTGACGACGCGGATCCCGGTGGCGGGCCGCTCCTCGCCGGTGAGGGCGTCACGGACCAGTTCGGCCTCGGGCAGGCCGAGGTCGTAGGCGATGTCGCGCTTGCCGGCGTTGACGAAGGCCTGGGTGGGGGAGGGGCGGGAGACGACCTGGGTCCACAGCCGGAAGGCGGGGCGCAGGCCGCCCTCCTCGGGGACCCGGTTGAAGGGGGTCAGCCGGGTGTACCAGCCGTGGTCGTGGGAGACGTACGCGCCGGAGCGCAGCAGCCGCAGCACGGGGCGGGAGAGCTCCGGGATCGCGGCGAAGACGTCGGCGACGGCGTCGAACCAGGCGGAGCCGCCCGCGCTGACGACGATCTCCTCCAGGTCGGGGGCGAACCGTCCGGCCTTGTCGAACTCGACGGCGAGGCCGGTGAGGCGGCGCAGGTAGGCGTGGACGGAGTCCGGGTCGGCGCCCGGCACCTCGGCCTCGTAGCCGGCGATGCCGGTCAGGCGCAGCGTGGTGGTGGCGGCGACGGCGTCGGCGACGGCGCGGCAGTCGTCGTCGGTGCGGGCGCCGGTGCGGGCGCCCTCGCCGGCGCCGAGTTCGACGACCACGTCGAGGACGGCGCCGCGGCCCTGGAGGGCGCGGTCCATGAGCTGGACGCCGCGGACGGAGTCGACATAGCAGACGAAGCGGAAGTCGGGGTCGGCGGCGAGTTCGGCGGCCACCCAGTGCAGGGCGGCGGGGTCGACGAGCTCGTTGGCGAGGAAGATCCGCCGGATGCCGAAGGCGCGGTAGACGCGGACCTGGTGGGGGACGGCGGCGGTGATGCCCCAGGCGCCGTGTTCCAGCTGGCGCTCGAAGAGCTGCGGGGCCATGCAGGTCTTGCCGTGGGGCGCGAAGGCGAGGTCGTGGCGGCGGGCGTACTCGCCGAGGGCGGCGAGGTTGTGCTCCAGGGCGTCCGCGTCCAGGGTCAGGACGGGGGTGGTGAATCCGCCGTCGTACAGGCCGCGGGCCTGGGCGGCGAGTTCGCCGACGGTGAGGCCGGCGCTCTGGGCGTCCGGGGGGAGCCCCTTGAACCGGTGGTCGACCGGTTCGTCGGCGAGCCGTCGGACTGCGTCGCTGGCCATGCGGATGCCTCCTCGTACCGTTGCGTGATATGCAACGAGCGTTGCGGGTGGTGCTTGTGGTGTCTAACATCCCGGATGACGACGGGTCAACGGCGCCCGGTTCCGGAGCGGGGCGACGGAGCGACGGCCGGCCGCGGACGAACGAGCGGACGGGCGGACGGGCGGACGGGACGGGAGGGGCGTGGCATGAGCCAGTCGGTGGAACGGGCGCTGCGGATCCTGCCCGCGCTCGCGAAGGGACCGGCGGGCCTCGGCGAGGTGGCCGACGGACTGGGCGTGCACAAGAGCACCGCCCTGCGCCTGCTGCGCACCCTCCAGGCGCACGGCCTCGCCTACCGGCAGCCGGACGGCCGCTACCGGCTGGGGGCCCGCCTGTTCGCGCTGGCCGCCGAGGCCGTCGAGAACCTCGACGTGCGCGACGTCGCCCATCCGCACCTGGTCGAGCTGAACCGGCTCACCGGGCACACCGTCCACCTCGCCCTCCACCAGGACGACGAGGTGGTCTACGTGGACAAGGTCGACAGTCGCTACCCGGTGCGGATGTACTCGCGCATCGGCCGCCCCGTCCCCCTCACCGTCGCCGCCGTCGCCAAGCTGCTCCTGGCCGATCTGCCGGAGGACGACCGGCGCGCGCTCGCGGGGCGGATCGACTACCCGCGCTACACCTCCCGCTCGACCCCGGACGCGCAGGCGTTCCTCGCCGAGCTGGCCCTCGTACGGGAGCAGGGCTGGGCCGCCGACCTCGGCGGGCACGAGGAGGCCCTGAACTGCGTGGGCGCGCCGGTGCGCGGGCCGGGCGGGAGGGTGGTCGCGGCGATGTCGGTCTCGGCGCCCGCAGTGGTGGTCGGCGCCGGAGAACTGCTGGAGCTGTTGCCCCTCGTGCGCCGAACTGCCGACATCATCAGCCGGGAGTACTCCGGCACCGCGCCGGAGCCGGACCGAGAGTCTCCGGACCGGGAGCCACCGGACCGAGAGCCAGAAGACGAGGACCTTCCGTGAGCGAGAAGACCGCCATCACCCCCGACACCCACACCGCGCCGCCCGCGAGGTTCTCGCACGGCGTGCGCAAGGGAAACATCCTCCAGGTCGCCGGCCAGGTCGGCTTCCTCCCGCACGTCGAGGGGCAGCCGCCGACGCCGGCCGGGCCGACGCTGCGCGAGCAGACCCTGCAGACGCTGGAGAACGTCCGCTCCGTACTGGAGGCGGGCGGCGCCGGCTGGGACGACGTGATGATGATCCGCGTCTACCTGACCGACACCGCCCACTTCGCCGAGATGAACGGGATCTACAACACCTACTTCGAGGAGCAGGGCCTCAAGGAGGCCCCGGCCGCCCGCACCACGGTGTACGTGGGGCTGCCGGCCGGGCTGCTGATCGAGATCGACGCGCTCGCCGTCCTGGGCTGAGCGGACCGGGCCGATCGGACCGGGCGGGGCGCCCCCCTGGCGGTGGGGCGCCCCGCCCGGTCATCGGGCTAGGAGCAGTACTGGGCTTCCTTGCCGATCGAGCGGTACATGCAGTCGGCGTTCTCCAGGAGCTGGAGCACGGCCTCCTTGTTGCGCGAGGTCTCGCGGTCGATGACCTCGTCGGGCGGGTAGAAGCCGCCGCCGCTGCCGGATTCGGACGGGTACATCTCGAAGGTGTAGGCGAAGACCTTCTGGTCGCCCCACAGCCAGTCGTCGATCGTGCCGTCGGTGATGTACAGGTCGCTCGACTGCTCGGGCGTGTAGCCGTTGCTGGCCGCCATGCCCGTGCCGATCTTCTTGTACGCGGCGAGGTCGTCGGCGGTCATGCCGGGCGCGGTGTCGTTGTACGTCCAGCCGAAGGGCCACAGGACCAGCTGGCTGTACGTGTGGAAGTCGATGGCGGCCTTGATCTGCTGCTTGCCGCCGACGACCCGGCTGCGGACGAAGTCGGAGACCACCTTGACCTCGGGGGCGGAGGCGGCGGCGGGGCCGCGGTAGGTCTCGGAGCTCTTGCTGGAGCTGGAGCCGCCGCAGCAGCCCCACTTGTAGTCCCAGTTGCGGTTGAGGTCGGTGCCGACGGCGGAGGAGCCGCTGTTGGGCTGCCGGTTCTTGCGCCAGGAGCGGTAGGAGCCGGTGGCGATGTCGTACTCGCCGCCGTCCGGGTTGAGGTCCGGGATGATCCAGATCTCGCGGTTGTTGACCATGTTGGTGATCCGGGGTTCGGTGCCGTACTTGGAGCCGAACTCCTTGAGCAGGTAGAGGGCCATCTCCACCGTGAGGTGCTCGCGGGCGTGCTGGTGGGCGGTGAAGAGGACCTCGGGCTCGGCCTCGTCGGTGCCCACGTTGTCGCTGATCTTGATGGCGTAGAGGTTGCGGCCCTCGTACGACTTCCCGATGACCTGCTTGCTCATGATCCCGGGGTACTGGGCGATGCGCTGGTCGATCTCCGCCGTCGCCTCGGCGTAGTTGTGGTAGTTGGAGTCCGCCGAGGGGAAGTCCATCGGCTTCGCCGCCGTGCCGCGCTCGCCCCGGTCCGGCGGGCCGGGCAGGGCGGTGAGCCGGTAGCCCCGGGCCCGCAGTTCCCTGGCCTGTGCGGGGTCGGCGCTGACCACGACCGAGCGGGCGTCCACCTCGTCGATCGAGACGCCGGAGCTCAGCAGGGCGGTGCGTTCGGCGGCGGTGGACGGGCCCTGGATCTCGTACTGGACGATCGCCTCGTCCTGCGTCGCGGTGGACGGGGTGGGCGGCGGTGCCGCCGTCGCGCTCATGCCGTAGGCGGGCGCGCCGAGCGCGAGCGCCAGGAGGGCCGCCGTGACGGCGGCCCTTCCGCGGTGGTGGAGCCGCATGCGTTCTCCTGGGTGGGAGTGTGGGGGTAGCCGTGCGGACGCGCACAGCGTGCTCTCGTGGCATGTCCCGGTCAAGAACCCCGTCCTTCCGGGGAGCCCGAACCGGCCACCCCCACACCTACCGCCTACGGGAGCCCGTGGACCTTGGGACCCACCGCGTTGGACCAGGCACTACCCGCCTTGGCGTCCCAGTTGGTCGACCAGGTCATCGCGCCGCGCAGTCCCGGGTACGTCTTCGACGGCTTGAAGGAGCCGCAGCCCGTGCCCTTGGTCAGGCAGTCCAGCGCGTTGTTGACGATCGTCGGGGAGACGTAGCCGCTGCCCGCGCCGCTGGGGGACGCCGGGACGCCGATGCCCACCTGCGAGGGGTCGAGCCCGCCCTCCAGCTGGATGCAGGCCAGCGCCGTCAGGAAGTCGACCGAGCCCTGGGAGTAGACCTTGCCGTCACAGCCGTTCATCGCGCCGCTGTTGTAGTACTGCATGTTCACCACGGTCAGGATGTCCTTGACCGCCAGCGCCGTCTTGAAGTAGCCGCCCTGGGTGGACTGCATGTCGATGGTCTGCGGGGCCATCGTCAGGACGAGCGAGGGGCCCGCCTTGGCCGCCAGGGCGCGCAGCGCCTGGGTCATGTACGTCGGGTTGAGGCCGTTCTCCAGGTCGATGTCGATCCCGCTGAAGCCGTACTCCTGCATCAGCGCGTACGCCGAGTTCGCCAGGTTGTTCGCGGAGGCGGAGTCGTTGACGGAGATGGTGCCCTTCTCGCCGCCGATGGAGAGGATGACGGACTTCCCCGCCGCCTTCTTCGCCGCGACATCGGCCTTGAACCGGTCCACGGTGTAGCCGCCGAGCCCCGCCGAGTCGAGATTGAAGGAGATGGCGCCGGGCGTGGTCGTGGCGTCGGCGAAGGAGACGGCGATGATGTCGTACTGGGAGGAGACGTCGGAGATCTTCTGGACGGTCGCGCCGTTGTTGAAGTTCTGCCAGTAGCCGGTCAGGGCGTGCCTGGGCACCGACGGGTTGGGGTTCGGGCCGCCGCCCCCGGTCGTGGTGCCGGTGACCGCCGCCGACTTCGGCCCCTCGCCCGCCGCGTTGTACGCGCTCACCTGGAACGCGTACGAGGTGGTGGCGGCCAGCCCGGTGACCTGGGCGGAGGCGCCGGACACCGTCTGGACGCGGACGCCGTCCTGGTAGACGTGGTAGCCCGTGGCGCCGCTGACCGCGTTCCACGAAAGGGTGAGCCCGCTCGCGCTCTGGCCGGAAACGGCGGCTCCGGAGGGGGCGCCCGGCACGCTCGGGCCGGGATCGGTACCGCCGCCCCCGTCCGGGCCGAAGACGCTGAACTCGTCGACCGTGTAGGCGGGCTGGCCGTACCAGCCGTGGGTCCAGACGGTGACCTGGGTGGTGTTCGGGCCGGTGGTGAAGGTGGTCGACAGCTTCTGCCAGCCGGAGCCGGAGCCGGGGGTCCAGGTGGAGACGTCCTGGGTGCCGGTGCCGGTCGCGCCCAGGTAGACGTACGAG
The DNA here is from genome assembly GCF_040609475.1 of Streptomyces sp. NPDC004667. Lineage (NCBI taxonomy): Bacteria > Bacillati > Actinomycetota > Actinomycetes > Kitasatosporales > Streptomycetaceae > Streptomyces > Streptomyces sp. NPDC004667. The sequence goes on from NZ_JBEXKC010000060.1 coordinate 13,175, forward strand.
CCCTGCACCTGGGTGCTCAGCGTGTACGTGGAATTCGGCTTGACCGTGACGGTCTGGCTGCACTGCGCGTTGTCCGAGCCCGCCGGGGTGGCGCGCAGGGCGCCCGCGCCGGCGTAGACCGGAGAGCTGACGACGGCTCCGCTGCCGCCGGTGCAGGACCAGTTGGCGAGGCCGTTCTCGAAGCCGCCGTTGCGGGCGACGTTGACGTCGGCGGCCTGTGCGGTGCCCGTGGCGAGGGCGGTCAGCCCGCCCGCGGCGAGGGTGGCGGCGCCCAGCAGGGCGAGGGAGCGTATGCGGTTCACGTGGGCTCCGTGGGGGGAGGAAGGGGGGAAGCGGAAGGAGGGGGAGTGGGGGTCCCCCGGAATGAACTGCCGGCGCAGCCAAGTTGGTCCAGACCAATCCTCGTGTCAAGGGTCTTTGCGAAGTGGCTTGAATTGGTCGGGCTTCCGATCCCTGTTGTCCGGGTTTCCCGCCACCTGTGACGACCCCTTCCGGCACGGGAATCACCAAGCCCCTGACCAGCCAGGGGTGACGCGGTTATGGTGCTGGGGCAAGGGGGGAGCGCGTCGATCGTTTGCGGTCGCGCAGCATGTGCGCGTACGTGAAAGCCGTGCGAACAGGCGTCGCGTACAGGGTGAACGGGGGGATTCGCGTGCCGACCGCCATCGCTGTCACCAGCGCCGACCTGGTGCTGCCCGCCCCCGACCGGCACACCCCCGGCGCCGCCGTCCTGCGCCCGCCCGGCGAGGCCGACCTGGAAGGCACGCTCGCCGAGACCTCCGCCCTGCTGGAGCGGCACGGCCACCTGGTGGCCGTCGTACCGCCCTGGCTCCCGCCCGCCACCGTGCGCCGCCTGCACACCGTGCGGGCCATCCTGGAGACCGACCGGATCGCGCTCCTCGACATCGATCTGCCGCCCCTGGGTACCGCCGTGCTGGTACGTCAGCTGCGCCAGCTCACGGTCTGCGACTTCAGCCCCGGGGTCATAGCCTCCGCCGCGCGGCTGCTGTCCCACTACATCCACGCGGGCGCGCTGCTGGGTACGGTCGCCAAGCTGGACCGGGTCCCCGTCGGGCTCAAGGCCCACGCCCGGTCCTGGTCGCCCAGCGCCCAGTTCGCCGTACTGGCCCACCCGACGCCGCACCTGGCCAGGCTCGGCTCCGCGGGGTCGAAGGGGGCGGGGTCGAAGGGGGCGGGGCCGAAGGGAGCGGGGCCGAAGGGAGCGGGGTCGAAGGGAGCGGGAGCGCAGGGGGCGGGGCCGCAGGGCGGGCTGCCGCCGGGACCCGGCTTCGCCACCCACCTCACCTTCGCGCGCGGAGCACTGTCCTCCGACTGGGTGACGGCCGAACTGGCCCCCGCCTGGCAGGTGCAGGGCGTCATGGAGAACCCGCTCCCCGCCGACTCCGCCGCCTGGTGGGCCACCCCGAAGCTCGTCGAGTTCGCCGCCGCCATCCCCGACCTGTCCGTGCTCTACCAGCTCGTCGCCTCGGTCCGCCGGGAGGAGTGCCGCTGGTGCGGCCTCGAACTCATCGGCGACCGCTGCGGATTCTGCGCCGCGCCCCTGGCCGCACCCCCGCCCGAGACCCCCGCCCGTACCGGCACCCGCTCCCGCTCCAGAACCTGACCGGCCCGAACGAACGAAGAACGGCGAGGTAGTACGGCTCATGAACTCACGCCAGCGCCGCGGCGTCATCCTGCTCCTGCTGTCGGTCCTGTGCGCCCTCGCGGCCTTCGCCGGGGTCCTGGTCGTGATCGGCGACGTCAACTCCAAGGTCGGGTCCGAGGTCGTCGCCTACCGCGTCAAGGGCGACATCGCCCCGTACAGCCCGCTCACGGCCGGCCAGTTCGAAGAGGTCAAGGTCCCCAAGCGGTGGCTCTCCGACACCGCCGTCACCGACCTGGGCGCCCTCCAGGGCAAGATCGCGCTCACCACCCTGAAGCGGGGCTCGCTGCTCCAGAGCGACATGTTCGTCGACAAGCCGCAGCTCCAGGCCGGGGAGCAGGAGATCGCCATCATGATCGACGCGGCGACGGGCGTGGCCGGCAAGATCACCTCCGGCGCCAAGGTCAACATCCTGGCCACCTTCAAGGGCGCCAAGGACACCGACCCCGCCCGCTCGGTCATCATCGTCGCCAACGCCCGCGTCCTGGGCGTCGGCAAACTCACCGCCCTCGACAAGGACAGCGACAAGAAGGGCCCCGCGGAGGCCGTCCCGATCACCTTCGCCCTGAACACCAAGGACACCCAGCGCGTCGCGTACGCCGAGTCCTTCGCGGAGCACGTCCGCCTGGCCCTGGTGGCCCCCGGCACCGACTCGACTCCCGGCCCGAGCGACCGCACGTACACCCTCGACGGGGACAAGTGAGGCCCGGATGACCACCCGAATCCTCCCCGCGGCCGGCGACCCGGACGCCGCCCGCGCCATCGTGGCGCTGCTCAGCCAGCTCCCGGACGCCGAGCCCGCCGCTCCCGTCCCCGATTCCACGACCCTCCTCGACACCCTGTTCCGGCTCGCCGCGGACTCCCTGGACGAACTGCCCGAGGTGGTCCTCGTCCACGAGCGGATCGGGCCCGTCCCCGCCCTGGAGCTGATCCGCGAAGTCGCCCTGCGCTTCCCCGCCGTCGGCGTGGTGCTGATCTCCTCCGACGCCGGGCCCGCCGTCTTCTCCGCCGCCATGGACTCCGGCGCGCGCGGCCTGATCGGCCTCCCCCTCGCCTACGAGGAACTCGCCGCCCGCGTCCAGGCCGCCGCCCAGTGGTCCGCGGGCGTACGCCGCCACCTGGGCCGCGGCCCCGAGGCGCCCGCCGGGCCGGGCGGCCGGGTGGTCACCGTCACCGGCGCCAAGGGGGGCGTGGGCGCCACGTTCACCGCCGTGCAGTTCGCGCTGGCAGCCGCCGCGGCGGGCCGGCGCACGGCCCTGGTGGACCTGGACCTCCAGGCCGGCGACGTGGGCTCCTACCTCGACGTGCAGTTCCGGCGCTCCATCGCCGACCTCGCCGGCATCCAGGACATCTCCCCGCGCGTCCTCCAGGACGCCGTCTACGAGGACCGCACCGGCCTGGCCCTGCTGCTGGCCCCGGCGGAGGGGGAGCGGGGCGAGGAGGTCGACGAACGGGCCGCCCGGCACGTCATCGGCGCCCTGCGCGCCCGCTACGAGCTCGTCGTCATCGACTGCGGCAGCCAGGTGACGGGCGCGAACGCCACCGCCGTGGAACTCGCGGACCTGGCCGTCATGGTCACCACCCCGGACGTGGTCGCCGTGCGGGCGGCGAAGCGGATGGTCCGGATGTGGGAGCGGCTCCAGGTGCGCAAGGCCGAGGACACCACGATGGTGGTGAACCGCTGGAGCAGGCACACCGAGATACAGCCCTCCCTGATCGAGAAGATCACCAAGACCCGGCCCACCCGCACCCCGGTCCCCGCCGCCTTCAAGGAACTGCAGGCGGTGGTGGACGCGGGCCGGGTGCAGGACCTCGACAACCGCTCGACGGTCAAGCAGGCCCTGTGGACCCTGGCCGGCGAACTGGGCCTCCTCGCCGCCCCCGACGCCCCGGCGGGATCCCAGGCCCCCGCCGCGCCCGGCTCCGGCTCCGGTTCGGCCCTCGCCCTCCGCGCGGCCGGCCCGGTGGCCCGGCTGCGGCGCGGCCGGGAGGGCTGAACGGTGGCCGGGCGGGGGCCCGTACGCGGGGGGCGGGGGTGGTTGCGGTCACGGTCGCGGTCGCGGTCGCGGGACCGGGGGCAGGTGGCCGTTGAGTTCGTCGGCATGGTCCCGCTGATCCTGCTGCTCGTGGCGGCGGTGTGGGAGTGCGTACTGATCGGATACGCCTTCTCCCTGGTCGGGAACGCGGCGGACGAGGCGGCCCGGGCCGGCGCGGTGAAGGGCGACGGGGCTTGCAAGGCTGCCGCCGGGAAGTACATCGGGGACGCCTGGGGCATGGGGGTGGGTTGTGACGGGGGCGGTGACGTGTACAAGGCCACGGTCACGGTCCAGATCCCGGTGCTCTTCCCCGGGCTCGACTTCGGCGAGATCAAGGGCGAGGCCGGCGCGGCGATGGAGAAGGAGGCGAAGTGACATGAGAAGGCGTCACACCCGCTCCGACCGTGGCCAAGTGGCCATCGAATACATCGGCTTCGTCCCGATCCTGCTGTTCGTCGCGCTCTGCGGGATCCAGCTGGGCTGGGTCGCCTACGTCCACGAACAGGCGGACACGGCGGCGCGGACGGCGGCGCGGGTGGAGGCCCAGCACCGCGGCCGGGGCGAGGCGGCGGGGCTCGCCGCGATCCGGTCGGGCCTTCCGGCGACGGTCTCCGTGCCCGGCGGCGGTGACGCCATCACCGCGACCGTGACCATCAAGGTCAACTCCATCATCCCCGGCCTCGACCTCCCGGACGCCACGGCCACCGCCGTCATGCCCAACACCGACCCGGACGGAGCCCGACCGTGAGCCTGCGTTCCCGGGTCAGCACCCCCGACGACCGCCACAGCCCCCGCGAGGACGGCCGCCTGGTCTCCTCGTACCGGGCCAAACTCCTCGAAGAGATCGACCTCGCCGAGATGTCCGCGCTCGCGCCCGCCGAGCGCCGCGCCCGCCTGGAGCGCGTACTCGGGCACATCATCAGCCGCGAGGGCCCGGTCCTGTCCACCGCCGAGCGCGCCCAGCTGATCCGCCGCGTCGTCGACGAAGCCCTCGGGCTCGGTGTCCTCGAACCGCTCCTCGAAGACGCCTCGATCTCCGAGATCATGGTCAACGGCCCCGACCAGATCTTCGTCGAACGCTCCGGCCGCGTCGAGCAGCTCCCGATCCGCTTCGCCTCGCACGAGCAGCTGATGCAGACCATCGAGCGCATCGTCTCCACCGTCAACCGCCGCGTGGACGAGGCCAATCCGATGGTCGACGCGCGCCTCCCCAGCGGCGAGCGCGTCAACGTCATCATCCCGCCGCTCTCCCTCACCGGCGCCACCCTCACCATCCGCCGGTTCCCGCGCGCCTTCACCCTGCCCGAGATGATCGCGCTCGGCTCCCTCGACGAGCAGATGCTCTTGCTCCTGTCCGGGCTGGTGCAGGCGAAGCTGAACCTGATCGTGTCCGGTGCCACCGGCACCGGCAAGACCACCCTCCTCAACGCCCTCTCCGGCCTGATCCCGGAGGGCGAGCGCGTGATCACCATCGAGGACTCCGCCGAACTCCAGCTCCAGCAGGCGCACGTGATCCGTCTCGAATCCCGCCCCGCGAACGTGGAGGGCAAGGGCCAGATCACCATCCGCGACCTCGTGCGCAACTCCCTGCGCATGCGCCCCGACCGCATCATCGTCGGCGAGGTCCGCGGCGGCGAGACCCTCGACATGCTCCAGGCCATGTCCACCGGCCACGACGGCTCCCTCGCCACCGTCCACGCCAACAGCTCCTCGGACGCGCTCACCCGCCTGCAGACCCTCGCCTCCATGTCGGAGGTGGAGATCCCCTTCGAGGCGCTCCAGGACCAGATCAACAGCGCCGTCAACGTCATCGTGCAGCTCACCCGATTCGGTGACGGCTCGCGCCGCATCACGGAGATCTCCATCCTCGAATCCCATGGCCGCGAGCCCTTCCGGATCACCACCGTCTGCCGCTACGTGGCCCAGCCCATGGGCGCGGACGGGCGCGTGCACGGCTACTTCGCGTACGCCCCCCTTCCCCGCCGGATCGCGGAGCGCCTCTACATGAACAGCCAGCCGATCCCCCAGGCCTTCGGCGTCGCACAGCCCGACGCCCTCCTCGACCCGCTCACCCCCCGGACCGTCCTGTGAACGACCTCGTCCTCCTCACCCTCGGCGCCACCCTGCTCGCCGGACTGTTCACGGCCCTCGGGGTGCACGCGTACTCGGCCGGGCTCGACCGGCGCGCCGCCCTCATCGAACGCCTCTCGGCGAGCGGCGAACCCCCGCCGGCCGGACGCAGGCGCCGCTTCCGCGGCGTCGACCGCCGCCTGCGCAGGACGGCGCTGGGCCGCCGCATCGAACTGAAACTGGCGACCACGGGACTGGACCTCACCCCCGGCGAGTTCTTCGTCTACATGCTGGCGGCCGTCGCCGGCACCTGGCTGGTCTGCGCCTCGCTGCTGGCCCCGTTCTTCGGCCCGGTGGCCGGGCTGATCGGCCTCTGGTCCGCCAACGCCTTCCTGAACTGGCAGCGCGCCCGCCGCACCGAACGCTTCATCAACCAGCTCCCCGAACTGGCCCGGATCCTCGCCAACGCCACCCAGGCCGGCCTGGCCCTGCGCACCGCCATCGGCATGGCGGCGGAGGAACTGGAGGCCCCGGCGGGCGAGGAACTGGCCCGGGTCGCGGACCGCCTCGCAGTCGGACACTCCATCGAGGAGTCCCTCGGGGAGATCGTCGACCGGCTCCCGTCCCGCGAACTGGTCGTCCTCGTCTCCACCCTGGTCCTCTCCGCCCGCGCGGGCGGCGCCATCGTGGGCAGCCTGCGCAACCTCACGGTGACCCTGGAGCAGCGCAAGGAGACGCGCAGGGAGATCCGTACGCAGCTCTCGCAGGTGACGGTGACGGCGTACCTGGTCCCGGCCATCGGACTGGGCTCGCTGCTGCTGGTGAACGCGATGATGCCGGGCGCCCTGGACCGGATGACCGGCGCGCTGGTCGGGCAGGTCGCGGTGATCGTCGCCCTGGGGCTCTTCGCGCTGGGCTTCGTCCTGATCCGCCGCCTGTCGAAGATCGACGTGTGAGGGGGCCGACGCCGCGATGACCGCCTACCTCCCCCTCCTCCTCGCCCTGGCCGCGGCCCTGTCCGTCTTCGGGGTCCTGCACGGCATCCGCCTCTACCGCGCCGACGTCAAACTCCCGACCGACCTCGCCCTGGCCCTGGAGGTCGGCGCCACCCGCACCACCGCCGTCGGCTCGCTCGTGGACCGCCTCGGCATCCGCTGGGCACCGCTCGTCCTGCGCCTGATGGGCCCCAAGCAGGTGGCCCGCAAGCGCCGCCAGATCGACATGGCGGGCAACCCGGCGGGCCTGACCATAGACCGCTACGCCGCCCGGCGCGCCGTCTACGGGTTCCTGGGCGGACTCGGCGCCCTGTCCATGCTGATGAACGGGCAGCTCGTCCTCGCCCTCCTCATGGTGGCCTTCGGCCTGTTCTGGATCGAGGTCGGCCTGTGGTCGGCCATCCGGGTCCGCCGCGACCACATCGAGCGGATCCTGCCGGACTTCCTCGACGTCCTCGCGGTCGTGGTCAGCGCCGGACTCGGCTTCCGCCAGGCCCTGGAACGCGTCGCGGACAAGTACACCGGCCCCTGGTCCGACGAGATCCGGATCACCCTGCAGCAGATGGACATGGGAGTCAGCCGCCGCCAGGCCTTCGACGAGCTGCGCAGGCGCAACGACTCCGAACAGGTCGCCCAGTTCGTCACCGCCCTCCAGCAGGGCGAGGAACTCGGCTCCCCGATCGTGGACACCCTCATCGCCATCGCCGAGGACATGCGCCGCACCGACGCCCAGAACGCCCGCCGCCGCGCCGCCCGCGCCGTCCCGAAGGCCACCTTCGCCGTCACCATGTTCATGCTCCCCGGCACCCTGATCCTGCTCGTCTGCGGGTTCGTCTACGGAGCCAACGTGGACTTCGGCGCACTGCTCGGGGGCGGGTGAGCCGCCATGACCGCACTGCACCTGCCGTTACTGCGCGCGGCCCGCGGACGGGACGCGGCTCCCGGACGGGACACGGGCCCCGGACGGGACACGGCTCCCGCCCCCTCCCTCGCGGTCCAGGCGAACGCCCTCCAGAGCCTGTGCCGGCAGGTCATGGCCTTCCGGCTGGTGATGACCGGCCTCGGCGCCCCCTTCTCCCTGGGCCGTACGGCGTCCGGGGCACCCACGTACCTGGTGTCCGGCGCACTGCTGGCCACCTTCATGCTGTCCTACGTCCTCTTCCGCGACTGGGAGCGCTTCGGGCCGCTGCTGCTGCGCCACCGCTGGCTGCTGGCGGTGGACATGGCTCTGAGCGGCCTCCTGCTGATCGTGGCCACCCCCACCTCCCCGGTCGGGCTGGTCGCCCTGTGCACCCCGCTGCTGGCCGGGCTGGTCTACGGATGGCGGGGCTCGGCGGTGTACGCGGCCGCGCAGGCGGTGGCGGTGGCCGCCCTGGGCGGCGGCTTCGTGCTCTGCCTGCTGTGCGTGGTGGCCGGGGCCGCCGGATCCGGGCTGCGGGAGCTGCTGCTGCGTTTCGGGACGGCCGTACGGAGCCTGGCGGCGGCCGAGGCGGTCCGGGAGGAGCGGGAGCGGCTGGCCCGGGAGATGCACGACTCGGTGGCCAAGACCCTGCACGGCCTGGCACTGGCCGCCGACGCCCTCGCCCGCACCCCCGACCCGGAGGCGATCCGCCGCCAGGCCGAACTGGTCGCGGACGCGGCCCGCCGCGCCTCCGCGGAATCCCGGGCCCTGCTGACGGAGCTGCGCGTGCCCGGCGCCGCCCTCCTGCCGGGGCTGCGCGCCCTGGACGCGGAACTCCGCACCACGGGCACGCTGCCCGTCCTTCCCCCGGGGGTGGTGCACCAGCTCCTGGCCGTCGCCGGGGAGGCCGTGGAGAACGCCCGCCGCCACGCGGGGGCCTCGCGCGTGGAGATGTCGGTGTGCGCGGAGCCCTCCACCCTCACGGTGACGGTCGAGGACGACGGCGTCGGCCTGCCGCCCGTACTGCCCTCCGTACTGCCGGCCGGGCACTTCGGGCTCCTCGGCATGAGGGAACGCGCCCGGGCCATCGGCGCCGCCTTCGAGGTCGGCCCCCGCACCACGGGCCCCGGCACCCTGGTCCGCCTGACCCTGCCGACGGGGGGCCGCCCGTGAGCACCCTGCGCGTCCTGATCGCCGACGACAACCCCGTCGTCCGCGCGGGCCTGAGCAGCCTCCTGGCCACCACCGAGGACCTCGTGGTCGTCGCGGAGGCCCGGGACGGCCACGAGGCCCTCCACCTGACCCGGCTCCACAGCCCGGACGTGATCCTGCTGGACGTCCGCATGCCGGGGGTCGACGGCATCTCGGCCCTGCCGCACCTGGTGTGCCTGGCACCCGTGCTGATGCTGACGTACAGCCAGGAGCCCGATGTCGTCCGCGAGGCCCTGCTGCTGGGCGCGGGCGGCTACCTCGTCCACGGCGAGTTCACCCCCGACGACCTCCTGCGCGCGGTCCGCGACACCCGGGCCGGCCGCGCCCACTTCACCCCGACGGCGGCGACCGCCGTGCTCGCGGAACTCCGGTCCTCTTCGCAACAGCAACGAAATGTGGGACAGTCTACGGAGCGCGTGCACAACTCCGTTGCTTTCGGGCTGAGTTCGCGGGAGGTGGAGATCATGGATCTGATCGCGTCCGGCATGAACAACCAGCAGATCGCCGGCGCCTGCTTCATCAGCGAGAAGACGGTCAAGAACCACATCAACCGCATCTTCGCCAAACTCCGGAGCACCTCCCGCAGCGAGGCGATAGCCCGCTGGCTGGGAACCGCCCGTCCAGGGGTGACCGGCCATGGGTAGACGGAGTACGCAGTGGGTCCGTATTTGGGCCCCGGGACCCTTGGTGACGACCGGTAACTCGTCGTACCGTCCGCAAATCAACAGCGGCACCGGCCCGGGAGGGAACCCCCATGTCACACAACTCGCTGCTGAAGGCATCGGTCGAGGCGAAGCTCCGCCTGAACGACTGGACGGACACGGCGGTGGCGCGGATCCGCAAGCGCTACGCGAACCTCGACCGGGGGCAGACCGCGTTCGAGTACCTGGGCATCATCCTGGTGGTCGTGGTGATCATCGGGGCGATCGTGGGATCGGGTATCGGCACCGAGATCACTACGAAGATCAAGAAGGCAGTGCAGGACATCAAAGCCGGCTAGTGGCGCCCTTCGGCAAGCTTGACGCCAGTCGAGGGCAGGCCTTCCCCATCTACATCGTGGTGGTGGCGGGTCTGCTCTTCGTCGCGCTCGCCTTCTTCGCGATCGGCCAGGCCTCCGTCACGCGAAGTGACGCGCAGGGAGCGGCTGATGCGGCCGCGCTGGCGGCGGCCCGGGAGGCCAGGGACGGCGGCTTGACCGGTCTGGACCTGGTCGGAATGAAGCCGGATGACTGGGTGAAGTTTCTGACGGGCGATCTTCTCACCGGCAAGGGAGCCTGCGCCGCCGCCGTCGACTTCGCGGCCAGGAACGATGCCAGGGCCACCTGCGAATCGTCGCTGCCCCGCTTCGCCGTCACGGTGGAGACGAAACGTACGGTGGGCGAGTCGGTGATCCCCGGAACGGACGGCATGCACGGCGAGGCCCGGGCCGAAGCCGTCATCGAGCCCCTGTGCACGCTGGGATCCGCACCCACCCCCACCGCGACGCCCCAGCCCGACCCCACCGCCACGGCATCTCCGGGGCCGAGCGCCACTTCGGTGCCGGCCCGGGTCAAGCTGCGGTGCAAAGGGGGAAAGTCCATTGACATCGACCCGTTGAACCCGGGATCCCTGCGCGGGTTGGCACGGTCCTTGTTCAACGTGCGACTGGTCGAGTGAGAGCCAATGAGAGACAAGGAAGCGGCTTACATGAGGATTCGGCACACGGTGAAGGTCCGCGGGGGAGCGGCCACGGCGGTCGTGGCGGTCTTGGCCCTCGCGCTGGCCGGCTGTGGCGGCGGGGAGAAGCCGAAGGCGACGGGCGTGCAGAGTGCATCGTCGCCGCAGTCTCAGGGCAACTCCTCCGGCGCGACCCCGGCGGGTGGGGCCAGTTCCGCGCCGCTTCAGGTCCTCGCGTCGGTGACCGGCGCGGACGGGATGTCCCTCGTCATCAACTCCGTGCAGCGAGACGCCGGTGGATTCGTCACGGTGAACGGACAGATCAAGAACGGCGGCACCGAGAGCTTCGCTGGCACGTCGGCCTGGCGTGGCATCGAGCTGAAGGGGAGCGGGGAATCCGTGGCGGGGGCTACGTTGGTGGACAAGGCGGGCAAGAAGCGCTACTACGTGCTCCGGGACACGGAGTCCAGGTGCCTGTGCACCACGGGGATCTCAAGCGTGGCCCCCGGGCAGAGCGTGGCCTTCTTCGCCCAGTTCCCCGCCCCGCCCGCCTCCACCACCGAGGTCGAGTTCAGCCTCCCCACCTTCGCCACGGCAACCGTCAAGATCTCCGGGTGACGCCATGACCACACGCCACCGCGCAGCCGCCGCCACAGCCGTTTCGGCCCTGATCATCGCCGGGGCCCACCTGCTCGGTGCCACCGCCGCCCACGCCGACGACGTCAAGCCGTCCGCGCCGCCCGGTACCGAGCCGTCCGCCGCGGCGCCCGTGCCGATCGACTCCGCCTCGCCGGGGCTCAAGATCCCCCAGGGCGGCACCCTCGCCCCCGCCAAGGTGCTCGACATCGCCGAGGTCGTCGAGGACCTCGGCGGGGAGCAGCGGCGGCAGGAGACCAACCAGACCGTGATGATGGCCCTGCAGTCCGAGGTCCTCTTCCCCGAGAACAGTGCCGTCTTCAACGCCCAGGCGGCCGCCCGCATCCAGGCCATCGCCAACGAGATCAACACCCAGAAGGCCACCCGCGTCCGCGTCTTCGGCTTCACCGACGACCAGGGCACCTACGAGCACGGCCAAGAGCTCAGCAAGCAGCGCGCCGACGCCGTGCAGGCGGAGCTGGCCAAGACCGTCACCGCTCCCGGGGTCACCTACGACGTCCGCGGCTACAGCGAGGACTACCCGATCGCCGACAACAGCACCGAGGAGGGCCGCAAGAAGAACCGGCGCGTCGAGATCACCTTCCCCCGCAGCACCGGCGGCTAGCCGGTCAGCCGGGCGGCCCGTCAGCCGGTCAGGCGTTCCGCCATCGCGCGCGCCCTGCGCGCCGGCTCCGGGCCCGGGGAGAGGGTGGCCACCGTGATCGCGCCCTCGACCAGGATCAGCAGTTCGTCGGCCGTGTCGGGGGAGTCCGGGACGAGTTCCGCCAGCAGGGTGCGCAGTTCCGCCTTGTGGCGGCGTACGGCGTCGAGGACCCCGGCCGGGCCCCCGGCGCCCAGTTCCCCGTACGCGTTCTGGAAGGCGCAGCCCCGGAAGTCCGCCTCCGAGAACCACCGCTCCAGCCAGTCGAAGACCGCGCCGACCGGTTCCGGGGCCCCGGTGACCGCCTCCCGCAGGCTCCCCGTCCAGCGCCGGTCGCGCCGCTCCAGGTAGGCCGTGACCAGGGCTTCCTTCGCCGGGAAGATCCGGTACAGCCGCTTCAGCGGCACCCCCGAGCCGGCGCGGATGCGGTCCATGCCGACGGCCTGGATGCCGTGTGCGTAGAACAGCTCCTCCGCCGCGTCCAGCAGCCGGGTGCGGGCCTCTTCCTCGTCCATGAGGGCAGCGTAGCCCAGTCGGCCTTGCCGCGAGAACGGTCGTTCTCGTACAGTGGAGAACGATCGTTCTCCACTGATCGAGAGGGGACCCCCGCATGTCCGTTTCCGCCCGCCCGCCGCTGCCGCCCTTCACGGAGGAATCCGCCCGCGCCAAGGTCCAGGCCGCCGAGGACGCCTGGAACAGCCGCGACCCCGAACGCGTCTCGCTCGCCTACACGGAGGACTCCGTCTGGCGCAACCGCGACCGCTTCCTCACCGGCCGCGCCGAGATCCGCGCCTTCCTCGCCGACAAGTGGGAGCGCGAGCTGGACTACCGGCTCCGCAAGGAACTGTGGGCGTACACCGGCAACCGCATCTCCGTCCGCTTCGAATACGAGTGGCACGACGCCGCCGGGCAGTGGTGGCGCAGCCACGGCAACGAGCAGTGGGAGTTCGACCCCGCCGGTCTGATGCGCCGCCGCGAGGCCAGCATCAACGACGTCCCGATCACCGCCGCCGAGCGCCGCCTCGCCTGATCCCGCGACGCCGCCACCCTCACCGGCTTCACCCGTCGCCCAGCAGGTGGTCCGCCTTCCCGGCCTTGATGTCGCGGATCAGCTGGCGCAGTGACTCCGCCGAGTCGGTGAGGTGGGCGGCTTCGGCCCCGGCGACGGCGATGTAGCTGTTCCCGTTCCCGTCGACCCCGATCCGGTAGCAGGAGTTCCCCTCGCCGCAGAACGGCTCTTCCCAGGCCACATCGGCCATTCCGGTCAGCCTTCCAGGAGGTGGTCGGCCTTTCCGGCCTTGATGTCGCGGATCAGCTGGCGCAGTGACTCCGCCGAGTCGGTGAGGTACGCGGCTTCGGCGCCCGCGACGGCGATGTAGCTGTTCCCGTCCCCGTCGACCCCGATCCGGTAGCAGCTCGCGCCTTCGCCGCAGAAGGCGTCTTCCCAGGTGATGTCCGGCATCGGTCGTCCTCTCAGGCGTGGCGGGCCAGGCGGTGGATGAAGTCCCGAGAGGCCTCGGGGGAGAGGCTGAGGCTCTCCATCCAGTCCAGCTGGGCCCGGTACTTGGCCAGTTGGGCTTCGGTGTGCAGGAAGTCCGGGCCGTGTGTGCTGTCCACCTGCACGGTGTCGAGCTGGGGCACCGGCCCTTCCGAGTAGTTGACGGTCTGGCCGGCGCCCGGGAATCCGCCCGCCTCAAAGGTAAGCACGCGCAGCACGACGTTGTCGCGTTCGGACATGTGGTTCAGGTGTTCCAGCTGCGCCCGGGAGACCTCGGCTCCCCCGAACTGCATCCGCAGTGCTGCTTCGTGGACGATTGCCACGTACTCGGGCGCCGAGTCGTGCGCCAGTACGTGCTGGCGCTCCAGGCGGTAGGCCAGTCGCAGGGCGACCTCCGCTTCCGGCAGGGCCGGGACGACGAACCGGAAGAGGGCCAGCGCGTGATCGCTGGTTTGCAGCAGTCCGGGGATGTGGACCGAGTGGGCGCACCGCATGCGTGACGCGTGCGCCTCCAGCTCGGCGATGTCGAGTATCGGAGCCGACAGTGAGCCCCGGTAGCGCTCCCACCAACCACGCTTGCGGGTCTGGGTCATGGCGACGAGGGCCTCGACGTACTTCTCGTCGGCGCAGTCGCAGTGGCAGGCCAGGGAGCGCAGTCGTTCTTCGCTGATGGCGCGGATGCCCTGTTCGATGGCGGAGACCTTGGAGCGGTCGACTCCGAGCAGGCCGGCCGCGGACTCGGCCGAGACGTCAGCGGCGAGCCTCATGCGGCGCAACTCGGTGCCAAGTCGCTTCTGCCGTTCGGTCGGTGCGGTGCGTGGCGGCATGGGTGCAGTCTGCCGTGCAACTGGCACCCGATCCACCGGGGTGCAATCACCACGACCGGGTGGTGAAAAGACCCCCTTGGGCGCTACGTTGAGTGCTGCACCGCTCACACAGGGAAGTTGAAGTGCATCGCCGCAGCATGCCTCGGGCCTCGGTGACGAGCCACGCTCCCCGTGTCGTGTGAGCCATCCGTGCGCGTCGAACTCACCTTCGTCCACGTCGACTTCAGGGAGTCCGTCATGTTCAGCGCCCTTTCCGCCTGCCCGCCGCCCCGGCCCGTCGGGGGTGCGTGCGAGCCGCCCGCGCCCGATGCGCTCGCGTGCAGCCTCACCGTGCCCGGAGCCCCGTACAGCGCCCAGATCGCGCGCGGCGCCGTACGGGCCGTGCTGCACACCTACCGGCTCGACCCACTCGCCCCCGCCGCCGTGCAGGTCGCCGGGGAACTCATCGCCGCCACCGGGCACTTGGAGCCCGGCCGGAGTCTCTACCTCTCGGTCCGCTACCGCGACGACGCGCTGCGCCTGAGCGTCTACGACGGCCACGCCCCCCACTCCCACCCCCGCCTGGCCGCCCACTGCGAGGCCCGGCGGCGGGCGGGGCTGCGCGTGATGGCGGCCGTCGTGCGGGACTGCGGCGGGGCGTGGGGGTTCGGGGAGTCGCGTGAGCCCGGGGGCGGCACCCGGACCTGGGCGAGCCTGCCCCACACCGGGGCTGCCGAGTGGTGAGGGGGGCGCGGGTCTCCGGCGGGTGAACATCCCCTGACGGGACGGCTGTTCGGGGTATGGATGGCCCGGCGTGCGGTCAGGATGCGGGCATGGTGGTGGATGTCAGACGGAACCTCGCCGGTGCGGTCTTCGCCGTCGTGCTGATGGGGGCCGCGCTCTGGTGGGTGTCGCTCCCGGACTCCGTGCGGGTGCCCGCACGGACCTGTGGGGGTGTTCTGCCGGGGAGGGAGGTCGCCGCGTTGCTGCCGTCGAGGACGCGCGGCGAGGGGTACGCGGAGTCCCGGGAGCCCGTGCGGTCCGACGGTGACGCCTGGTGCCGGATGACCGCGGGGGGGCGGCGCCCTCTGGGTCGACCACCACTGGCTCACCCCCGAGGACGCCCGCAGCCGGGTGCGGGGCAACGCCCCCGTCCGGCTGGCGGAGGTCGAGGGGTACGCGAACGACCACGCGGCGGTCCTCTACCTGCCCTGCCGGGCCCCCGCCGGCGTCGAGGCCCGCTGGCTCGCGGTCACCGTGCACCGGAGGGAGAGCCGGGTGGCGGGGGAGGGGGTGCCGCCCGGCAGTGCGGAGCCGCTGGCCGCCCTCGCCGCCGACGCGGCCCGCCACCTCGCTCCGCTCCTGCCCTGCGACCTCGGCTTCCGGCTCGCCCCCGGCCCGCCGGTCGTGGGCACGGCCGTCGTCGAGCCGGCCACCCCCGCTACTCCGTCTGGTGGGCCCGGGTGATCAGGTCGGTGGCCACTTCCAGGGCGGCCTGGCGGGTTTCCTCCGGGTCGCCCTCCACGTGCTGGAGGAACATCATCCCCGCGTGCAGGGTGAACAGGGCGCTCACGCAGCGCACCTGGTCCGCCAGCGGGCCCTCCTCCGTGCGCAGCAGTTCCACCAGGGTGAAGAGCCGCTTCTTGACGGTCTCGCCGATGCTGAGTTCCCGCATCGTCGCCTGGTTCTCCTGCATGAAGCGGTACAGCTGTGCGCCCGACGCCATCGCCTCGCTGTACCGGCGCAGCACTTCCCGCTTGGTCTCCAGCGTCCGGGGCTGCCCCTGGGCCCACTCGATCAGCTCGTCGATCGGCCGCGTCGAGTCCTCGAAGACACTGATGATGATGTCTTCCTTGGTCTTGAAGTGGTAGTAGAGCGCCGCCTTGGTGACGTCCAGCCGCTCCGCGATCTCCCGCAGGGAGGTCTTCTCGTACCCCTGCTCGGCGAAGAGTTCCAGCGCGACGTCCTGGATGCGCTGGCGCGTGTTTCCGCGCTTGGCCTGCGGAGCGGTTTCGCTGGAACTGCTGGACATGACTCTCCCCACGAGAACTTACTTGACGCCCGGCTAGTAGCAGGGCTACCTTCCCCAGTGTAGTGAACTAGCCGGGCGGCAAGTAAGTGCCCGACCGAATGAAGAAGTGCCAGTACCAGGGGAGTGGACATGAGCGAGACGGTCAAGCAGGCGGACGCCCCGGGGGAGGTGAAGCCGCGCAGCGTGCGCGTCGTGCTCATGGCACTCATGATCGCCATGCTGCTCGCCATGCTAGACAACATGATCATCGGGACCGCGATGCCGACCATCGTCGGTGAGCTCGGTGGTCTCGAACACCTCTCCTGGGTGGTCACCGCCTACACCCTGGCCACCGCGGCCTCCACCCCCATCTGGGGCAAGATCGGTGACATGTACGGGCGCAAGGGCTCGTTCCTCACCTCGATCGTCATCTTCCTCGTCGGCTCCGCGCTCAGCGGCATGGCCCAGGACATGGGTCAGCTGATCGGCTTCCGCGCGATCCAGGGTCTGGGCGCCGGCGGTCTGATGGTCGGCGTCATGGCGATCATCGGCGACCTGATCCCGCCCCGTGAGCGCGGCAAGTACCAGGGCATGATGGCCGGCGTGATGGCCCTCGCCATGATCGGCGGCCCGCTGGTCGGCGGCACCATCACCGACCACATGGGCTGGCGCTGGGCCTTCTACATCAACCTCCCGCTCGGCGCCGTCGCCCTCGCGATGGTCACGGCCGTGCTGCACCTGCCCAAGAAGAAGGCGCAGGGGAAGATCGACTACCTGGGCGCGGCCCTGCTGACCGTCGCCATCACCTCGACCGTCCTCGTCACCACCTGGGGCGGCACCGAGTACTCCTGGGGTTCCGCGGAGATCATCGGCCTGATCGTCGCCGGCCTGCTCTCGCTCGCCGCCTTCCTCTACGTCGAGACCAAGGCCGCCGAGCCGGTCATGCCGCTGCACATCTTCCGCAGCCGCAACTTCACGCTCATGTCCGTGATCGGCTTCCTCGTCGGCTTCGCGATGTTCGGCGGCGTGCTCTACCTGCCGCTCTTCCAGCAGTCGGTGCAGGGCGCCTCCGCCACCAACTCGGGCCTGCTCCTCCTGCCGATGCTGCTCTCGATGATGGTCGTCTCGCTCGTCGCGGGCCGGATCACCACCAGCAGCGGCAAGTACAAGATGTTCCCGATCATCGGCGGCGCGCTCATGGTCGTCGGACTCTTCCTGCTGGCCTCCATGGACACCGGCACCACCCGCCTGGTCTCCGGCCTCTACATGGCCGTCCTCGGCGCCGGTCTCGGCTTCCTGATGCAGATCACCATGCTGGTCGCGCAGAACAGCGTGGACATGAAGGACATGGGCGTCGCCTCCTCCTCGGCCACCCTCTTCCGCACCCTGGGCGGCTCCTTCGGCGTGGCCCTCATGGGCTCGCTGTTCACCACCCAGGTCACGGACACCATGTCCGAGCGGCTCGGCCCGCAGGCCGCCAAGGCCGCCGGTTCCGCCCAGCTGGACGCGGCGAGCCTGGCCAAGCTGCCCGAGGCCGTGCGCGACGCCTACCAGCACGCGGTGGCCGCCGGTACGCACTCGGCGTTCCTGCTGGGTGCGGGCATCGCCGTCATCGGCTTCGCGCTCGCCTGGTTCGTCAAGGAGGTCCCGCTGCGGGGCGCCGGTCCGGCCCAGGCCGGCGGCGAGGGCGCCAAGGCCGCGGCGGCTCCGCAGGACTCCTTCGCGCACTGAGTCCGGCCGTACGCGACGAACGAAGGAACGCACGGGCCCGGCCCGGGGACGAATCCCCGGGCCGGGCCCGTTCCTCGTGCGGCCGCGGTACGGAAAGGGGCGGCGTGCGGCCCCGCGGGATCAGCCGGTGTCGAGGCCGTCGACGAGGCGGTTGAGGAACCGGTCGAAGGTGGCTTCCGGGGTGACGGGGCGCGCCGGTGCGGCGAGGGCCTCGGCGAGTTCCGGGTGGCGGCCGTCCATCGCGACGGCGGTGAGGTAGCGGACTTCGGCCGCGACCCGGTCGGGGGACCGTGAGGCCGCGGCCCGCGCGATCTCATGACCTACGTGCCCGGCCACGAACGCGGTGAGCTGGGCGAAGACCTCCAGTTTCGCCGCACCGTCCAGTCCGGTGGGCCGCAGGGCCGCGAGCGCGCGTTCCAGGAAGGCCAGGGTGTTGGGGCCGGGGGTGCGATGGGTGGCCAGCGCGGCGGGCAGCCACGGGTGTCGCAGCATATGGGCGCGCTGGAGGTGGGCGATGGCCTTCAGCGCGGCGCGCCAGTCGTCGGTGGGGGTGTGGGCGGTCGGCAGTTCGCCGCTGACGTGGTCGACCATCAGTTCCAGCAGCGTCTCCTTGTCGGGGGCGTAGCTGTAGAGCGACATGGCGCCGGCTCCGACCTGTGCGGCGACCCTCCGGATGGTGACCGCTTCGAGCCCCTCCGCGTCGGCCAGGGCGACGGCCGCCGCCGTGATCGCCTCTCTGCTGTAGGCGGGCTTGCGCCCCCTGCGGGGCCGGGTGGAGCCCAGCCAGAGCTGTTCGGGGTCGATGCCTGCGGCATCGGACCCTCCTCCATGGGACATGACCCTCGTTCCCTTCCTTTCCTTGATCGAGGAGGCCCCTTGCGGGATCCATCCCTGCATCGTCTATTCTCGTACATCGTACGGATATCGAGGAGGGGAACGATATGACGACACGCACGCACGCTCCTGCGCCGAGGACGACCTGGGCCGTGCCGTCCGGCAAGCCGCCGCTGGCCTCGCGGATGATGAGGGCGACCTGGCGCGGACTCCCGGCCAAGCGGTACGACGCCGGGTGGGAGCCGGGTCTGCGGGTGCCGGCCGCCGACGGCAGCCCGCTGGTCACGGACCACTACTTCCCGCGCGCCGAGGGCGACTTCCCCACCCTCGTGGTGCGCTCGCCGTACGGCAGGGGCCTGCCGTGGTCCCCCATGTACGGCGTCCTCTTCGCCGAACAGGGCTTCCACGTGGTGCTGCAGAGCTGCCGCGGCACCGGCGGCTCCGGCGGTGACTTCGACCTGTGGCGCAACGAGGCCGCCGACGGCCTGGCCACGGTGTCCTGGCTGCGCGAGCAGCCCTGGTTCGACGGAACGCTGGGGACCGTCGGCCCCAGCTACCTGGGCTACGTGCAGTGGGCCCTCGCCGCCGACCCGCCGCCGGAGCTGAAGGCGATGGTGGTGCAGGTCGGGCTGCACGATCCGTACTCCCTGTTCTACGCGGACGGTGCGCTCCGCCTGGAGAACGCCCTCGCCGTCGGCGCCGGCATGACGTACCAGCACCAGGGCATGGGCCGGTTCATCAGGGCGACGATGCGTCTGCAGCGCCGCCTGGGCGAAGTCACCACCGCCCGGCCGCTGCGCGGGGCCCACGCGCCCGCCCTCGGGGGCGAAGTGCCCTGGCTGGACGAGGTGATGGCGCACCCGGACGCCGGGGACGCGTACTGGCACGGTGCGTCGTTGGCGACGGTGGCGGAGCGGTCGGCCGTGCCGACCGCCCTGATCTCCGGATGGCACGACGTCCTGGGCGACCAGACCCTCGGGCAGTACCACCGGCTGCGCGAGGCCGGCTGCGAGACCTCCCTGCTCGTGGGCCCCTGGACCCACACCTCCGCGCTCCAGCAGGGGTGGCCCGAGGTCTTCGCCGAGAGCCTCGCCTGGCTGCGCGCGCACCTGTGCGGCGACCCCTCCGGCCTGCGTCCGACCCGGGTGCGCGTGCACGTCGGCGGCGAAGACGACTGGCGGGACCTCGACGACTGGCCGCCGGCCGCGGCCACCACCTCGTGGTTCCCCGCCGGGCAGGGGGACCTCACCCGGCAGGCTCCCGCGGAATCCGCGCCACTGGTGTCGTTCCGCTACGACCCGGACGACCCCACCCCCTCGCTCGGCGGCCCGCTGCTCTCCCGTACGGCCGGTCCCCGCGACAACGGCACCCTGGAGGCCCGGGACGACGTACTGACGTTCACCGGTCCCCCGCTGACCGAGCCCCTGGACGTCCTCGGCCCGGTCTCCGCCCGGTTGACCATCTCCACGGACACCGGCCACGCCGAGGTCTTCACCCGCCTGTGCGACGTGGACGAACAGGGCCGCTCCGTCAACGTCTGCGACGGGCTGGGCCGGATCGGGACGGCCGAAGGGGCGCCCTCGTCCCTCACCGTGCCGATGAGTTCCACCGCCCACCGCTTCGCCGTCGGTCACCGCGTGCGCTGGCAGATCAGCGGGGGCGCCCATCCGCGCTACGCCCGCAACCCCGGCACCGGGGAATCGGCGGTGGACGCCACGGCCTTCACGCCGGTGCGCATCACCCTCCACACGGACTCCGCGCTGCTGCTCCCGACGACCGCCCCCGATGCGGGAGGGGCGTAAGGGGCTGTAAAGGAGCAAAGTCCTTATTACCTGGAATTTATAGGGCAATCGGGTGGAACCCGGCCTGGTTCCAAGGCGTCATGACCCACAGGACCCTCGCACGTCCGGATGGGGAGTGGACACATGACGCGCACGCAGAAGCAGGCCCTGCGGACCCGGATGGCAGTCGGCGCCTCGGCCGTGGCCGTCGCCGCGACCGTCTGGGGCGTGACGGCCCTGGTCGCCGCGGACGACCGCACCGCCCACCCGCAGGACAACGCCTCCCGCCAGGACGGCGGCTCCCGCCGGGGCGAAGCGGACGGCGGCCCGGACGAGGGGGGCACCGGCGGGGCCGCCACCGGCGCCGGTGGCGCCCCCGCCGCCCCCGCGGGGCTCCCCGACACCATCGCCCACGCCTCGGAGGGCGGCGGGAACACCGTCAACATCACCATCGACGACGGCCCCGACCCCCGCTGGACCCCACAGGTCCTCGACGTCCTGGCCCGCCACGACGTGAAGGCCGTCTTCTGCATGATCGGCCCGCAGGCCAAGGCCCACCCGGAGCTGGTCAAGCAGGTCGTCGCGGCCGGTCACCGGCTCTGCGACCACACCATGAACCACGACACGACCATGGACAAGAAGCCCGTCGCCTACCAGGAGGCGCAGATCCTCGACGCGAAGAGGCTGATCGAGGAGGCTGCGGGCGGCGGCGCGAAGGTCGAGTACTACCGGGCCCCCGGCGGGGCCTTCACCCCCGACAGCCGGCGGATCGCCGCCGCCCACGGCATGCGCCCGCTCGGCTGGAACGTCGACACCAAGGACTTCGGCAGGCCCGGGACCGCCGCCATCGTCGCCGCCGTCAAGCGGGAGATGGGCAACGGCCCGACGGTGCTCTTCCACGACGGGGGCGGCGACCGCCGGCAGACCGTCGAGGCCCTCGACCAGGTGCTGACCTGGCTGAAGGACCAGGGCCGCCCGACCGGCTTCCCGGTCCGCACCGCCCCCTGAGCCGCGCCCCGACCCGCGCCCGCACCGCCCCTTGACACGCCGTCCGGCGGCGAACGGGTGAGGGTCGCCGCGTCCACGGCCGCCACGGTGTTCCCTGGTCGCGCACGCAGCACCGTACGCACGCACCCGCCCAGGAGCATCCGTGATCGACCCCACCCGGCTGACCGACCCCACCGTCCGCGCCTTCGTCACCGCCGTCAACGCCGGGGACCGTACCGCCTTCCACGCGGTCCTGACCCCCGGCGCGACCATGTCCGACGACGGCTCGGACCGAGACGTCGACGACTGGTCGGAGCGGGAGATCTGGTCCTGCCACGGCCACATGTCGGTCGACTCCGAAGCCGACGGGGGCCGCTCCCTGGTGGTCGACTACCGCAACGACACCTGGGGCGAGATGCGCACCGCCTGGCGGTTCGAGATCGCCGACGGCCACGTCGTCCGCTTCGAGACCGGCCAGGCCTGACCCCGGAGCCCCGGGGCTACAGCCCCCGCGCCACCTTCAGCACCGCCGCCACCAGCGGACCGTTCTCCGGGCCCGTACCGCCCGGGAAGCCGAAGCGGCGGCGCGTGTACCCGTACGCGATGCCCGTCACCGGGTCGGCGAAGCCCAGCCCGCCCGAAGCGGCGCAGTGCCCGAAGGCCTCCGGGCCCACCGCGTGCTGCCGCTCGAAGCCCAGACCGAAGTGGTCGGCCTCCGGAACGACCGAGTCCGTGCCCGGGGTGTGCGGCCGCGCGACCTCCGCCACGGTGTCCGGCTCCAGCAGCGCCGGGAGGCCGTTCAGCCCGCCGACCGCCGCCGCGTACAGGTCCGCCACCGCGCGCGCCGTGCCGACGCCGCCCGCGGAGGCGGGGCCCCGGCCCTTCACCTGCGGGTGGTTGGCGTACGCGACCAGGTCCATCGCGGGCTCCCGGTGCCAGTTGAAGGCGATCTTCATCAGCTCCGGCAGCGGGTCGCCCGCAGCGAGCAGCTCCAGCTGGGCCGGGGTCGGCACCATCTCCAGCACCGGCTTCCAGCGGCCCTCCTCGGAGGACGGCAGACCCATGTACAGGTCCAGCCCGTACGGGGCCCGCAGCCGCTCCTCGTAGACCTCCTGCAGGGAGCGGCCGGTCGCCCGCCGGACCACCTCGCCCGTCAGGGCGCCGATCACGAAGGCGTGGTAGCCGTACGCCGTACCGGGCTCCCAGTAGGGCTCGGACCCGGCCAGCCGCGCCGCGATCAGGGCGTCGTCCGCGATCTCCTCGTACGAGAAGCCCTCCGGGGTGTTGATCAGCCCGGAGCCGTGCGCGACCAGCTGCCGCACCGTCAGCCGCTCCTTGCCGTGCCCCGTGAACTCCGGCCAGTACGAGGACACCGGACGCTCCAGGTCCAGTACGCCCTCCTGCGCCAGCAGGGCCACCACCAGGTGCGCGGCGCCCTTGGTGATCGAGTAGACCCCGGTCAGGGTGTCCCCCTCGGTGTCCTCGCCGCCCCACAGGTCGACGACGACCCGCCCGTGGTGACGCACCGACAGCTGCGCCTCGGGCGAGACGTGTTCGCCGGCCACGAAGGCCTCGAACTCCTCCCGCACCGGCTCCCAGCCCGCCGCCACCGTTCCGTTCACCGTCACGCCCATGCCATCCCCCGTTCGTCGCACGCGGATCCTTCCGTCGTGTCCGTGGGCAGCCAACCAGAGGCGGTGGGATCGTATTCCTGTCGGATCCGGGAGTTTGTCACCTGCGCGCGCCCGGCCCGCTCCCTTACGGGTGAACGCGCCCGCGGCGTCGTTCCGGCCCGCCGCGGCCTCCCGTTGGGCCGTACATGAACCGCACCCGTACCGTCGCCCTCAGCCTCGCCGCCACCGTCGCGGCCCTCGCGCCCGCCCTCGGGCAGGCCGCCGCCACCGCCGCGCCGGGCACGTCCTACCTCCAGGACCCGGCCGGGGACGAGCACGCGATGAAGTCCATGTGGACCAAGGACGACATGCACAAGGTGGAGGGACAGCTCCGCTTCCACCCGGGCGTGCAGTACAAGACGGTGACCCGCTCCGGCCCGCCGGAGGCGCCCGAGTGGAAGCGCCAGGTGGGCGATCCCAGGACGCTGGCCTGGCAGCCGTCGTACGAGTTCGCCTGGGCGGTCTCCGACTCGGCGCTGGTGAAGAAGGCCCTGACCACCAAGGACGGCAACCAGCCGATCGTCGTCCACGCGGTGCTGCGCGACGCGAAGGGGGCCGCGGCGGGCGAGGTGCGCAAGGAGCTGTCCGGACAGCCGGCGACGGGGCGTCAGAAGGTCGCGGGGAACAAGCGGATCGCGTGCGACACCGGCGAGTACACGGTGGAGTGGTCGGTCACCCGGACCGGCTACGGGACGCTGACGGGCAGCCTGCGCTGGGACTCCAGCTGCGAGCAGTACCGGACGGCGTTCGCCGCGGAGAACGGGGCGCACTAGCCGCGCGGAGCAGGAGGGGGAGGGGAGGCCTGGCGCCCCGGCACCTTGTGGGTGCTCGGCGGGCGACCGGGCCGGGGCCTTGGATCAAGGCCGTCACGGTCATGGTGCCGTACGGGATGGGTACGTGCGGAGGGTCGAAGGTCCCGGTTCGGGAGGTGTTTCAGTGCTTCTTCTTGCCGGCTTCGGCGGCCTTCGCGGCCATGCCCTCCAGGATGGCCTTCGGGTCGCCGCCCGGCTCCACGGCCCGCCCGATGCCGCGCTTGATGGTGTCGCTGACCGTCACCCACGTCGGATCGTTGACGGGGTAGAGCTGGGCGCCGCGCAGGGCGGTCAGGAACTGCTCGTCGGTCCTGTCCAGACCCCCGCCCGCCGGGGTGCGGGAGGCCGTGACCGTCGAGGGCAGCAGGTGGTAGCGGCCGGCGAAGTCCGACAGGTACTTGTCCGCGTAGACGAAGTCGAGGAACTTGCCGATCTCGACGCGGTGGTCGTTCTGCTTGAAGGCCATCATCCAGTCGGCGACGCCGACGGTCGGCGGGGTCTCGCCCGAGCTCAGGTTGTCCGAGACCGGCATGGTGACGGTGCCGACGGTGATGCCCTTGGCCCGCGCCTCGTGGGAGAGGGAGGGGTAGCCGTTGAGCATCCCGACCTCGCCGCGCAGGAAGGCGGCGAAGGCGTCCGCGCGGTTGAGCTGCGACGGCGGCGTCGGGCCGGTCAGGCCGGGGGCGACCATCTGGTCCCGGAGCCAGCGCAGGGTGTAGATGTTCTGGTCGGAGGCCAGGGCGTAATTGCCGCTGCTGTCGGCGTATCCGCCGCCGTTGCTCAGCTCCCAGATCAGCGTCTCGGCGTGCGCCTCCTCGGGGCCCAGGGGAAGGGCGTACGGGTACTTCACGCCCTTGTCCTTGAGCGCCTTGGCGGCGGCCTTCAGGTCGGACCAGTTCTTCGGCTGCCAGGTGGCCGTGGCGTCCTTGGGGATGACCCCGGCGTCGGCGAGCAGCTTCTGGTTGTAGAAGAGCAGGCGGCTGCTCGCCACGAAGGGGAGGCCGTAGAGGGTGCTGCCGACCGAGCCCGCTTCGGCGAGGGGCTGGAGGAAGTTCGATTCTGCGGTGATGGAGAGGAGCTCGTCCGCGGAATACAGCTTGCCCTGCGCGGCGAAGTCAGAGTACGAGCCCATGAGGGCCATGTCGGGCGCCTTGCCGGCCTTGACCATACGGGAGACCTCGCGGTCGATGTCGGCCCAGGGAAGCAGCTGGACCTCGACCTTGATGTCCGGGTTGGCCGCGGTGAAATCCTTCGTCACCTGGTCCCAGAAAGCCTTGGAACTGTTGCCGGCATTGTCGCCGTATTCGGCCGCGACCAGGCGCAGGGTTCCACTGCCACCCGACCCGGCGTCGGAACTTCCGCAGCCGGACAGCGGTATCAGCAGGCCGAACACGGCCGCCGTGGCGGCAGCGCCGAACATTCTTCGTCGCACGGGTGGATACCCCTGATTTTCTTTTGAAGCCGGATATTACTTATGAGTCACTCCGGGCTGGGGTGTCCCTCCGTGGCCCGTTGGCCGGAATTCTCTCCTGAGGTCGGTGGGATTGATTCCATTGGGTCGGCAGTTGTGTTCAATGCTCCAAGTTCGGCAATTCCCGCTCGTGTTTTCCGATATGTGATCCAGGAATCGGACGCGCGTAGACGTGCGGAGACATGCCGAAAAGCCCGTTTCCGGCCGGGAAACGGGCTGAAGGGTGCGGCGGGGTGCGGCGGGGTGCGGCGGGGTGCGGCGGGGTGCGGCGGGTCGTGGCAGGAGCCGGCGGGCCGGCCGGCCGGGCGTCGGCTAGTCGGCGAACTCGCCCGCGTAGGGGTCGGGCTCGCCGGTCTCGGGGTTGCGGCCCTCCTGCCAGCGGCGCTGGGCCTTGCGCCAGTGGACGAAGCTGAGGTGGCCGACGTCCCAGAAGGTGATGCCGACGGGGCTCACGTCGAACTCGTCGGAGCACAGCAGCAGCAGGAATTCGGCCATGCCGTACGGGTACACCGCGAACGCGTCGGCGGTGTGCCGCCCGACGACGAGGACCGGCCACCGGTCCGGGTCCGGGTCGGTGGTCAGCCAGCACAGGACGTCGGCGCCGCCGGTGACGCCCCACGCGACGATGGACTCCGGGTCCACGTCGAAGGCGGCCCGGCCGCCCCCGTCCTCCCAGGCCTGCCGGGCGTTGGCGGTCTCCTCCGACATCTCCGCCGGGTCCCACTGGAGTCCCGGCTTGGGCAGCGGCAGCAGGATGCTGGCCTCGCCGTTGATGGAACCGGCCCCGTAACGCCCCATGAACGCGACGAAGTCGGCCGGGAACCGGGTACCCCAGACGGCCTCGGCCGCCTGCCAGTCGATGTCCTCGTCGGCGCCGTGCGTCGCCGGCATGATCTGCTCCAGCGCCTTGATCCGCGCGTTCTCCGTCATGCCGCTCCCCTGCGCGCCCCAGCTCAACCGCCTCAACCTACCGCCCGAGCGCCCGCGGACCTAGGCGGTGTCGAGACGGCCCCGAGGCCGCACCCCGACCCGGATCCCCGGGCGCAGCCCCCAGCCCGCCATCGCGCCCGCCTCCGCCTCCAGGACGTGCCGGGAGAGCGGGCGGGGCAGGCCCAGGCGGCCCGGCGCCATCGTTACCACCGCGCGGACCCGCAGGCTCCGGTCCAGGTAGGCCACGTCGATCGCGAACCGCATCCGGAAGGTGTGCACGCTCGCCGCCGGGGTCAGCAGCAGGGCACCCTCGATGCCGTCCCGCCCCAGGAGCCCGCGCGTCCGCGCCCGGTACGAGGCGGCCACCTCCAGCGGTACCGCCACCGCGCCGACCTGGAGGATCCCGTACCCGTCGTCCCACCGCGTCATGGCGGCCACCCTAGGCCCCCCTCCCCCCGGGGAAAGGGGAAACGGCCGCCGGGCCCGTACGCCGCGGTCTACCGTCGGCGGATGGGCCACGCCGTGATCGTCCTCCTCGCCGCCGCGTACGGCGCCGCCGCCGGGCTGGGGCTGCCGCGCGCCGCGTACCGGCTGTCCGTGGAGCCCGGTGAGCCCTGGCGGCGCAGCTGCCCGCGGGGGCACCCGCTCGCCGGGTGGTTCGGCCCCGCCCGCTGCGCGGGGCTCCGCTACGGGCCCGCCGGGGCCTGGGCGGCCTCCGGGGCCGTCTGCGGGGCGCTCGCCGCCGCGGTGGGACCGCGCCCCGAGGCGGCGGCGTACGTACTGCTCGCCCCGGCGCTGGTGCTGCTGGCCCTCGTCGACCTCGCCGTGCACCGGCTGCCCGACGTGCTCACCCTGCCGCTGGCCGCCGCCACCGCCGCGCTCCTCGGCGCCGCCGCCCTGCTGCCCGGCGCCGCCGGGTCGTGGCGGCTCGCACTGCTGGGCGGGGGCGCGCTCGGGGCCGCGTACCTCCTGCTGTTCCTGATCAACCCCGCCGGGATGGGCCTCGGCGACGTCAAGCTGGCGCTCCCGCTCGGGGTCGCTCTTGGGTGGTACGGGTGGGGGGTATGGCTCGCCGGGGCCTTCCTGGGCCTGCTCTACGGGGCCCTGTACGGCCTCGGCCTGCTGCTCAGGGGCCGGGCGACCCGTACGACGGGCTTCGCCTTCGGCCCCTTCATGGCCGCCGGAGCCCTCACCGGAGTGCTGCTGGGCGGATTCGGAGCGTAATCGTTTCGCGGCAATGCACGCATCTCGCTTTACGAAGGGTTATGGTGGAACCCCCCCCTCGGGCCGGTCCGTATCCCCCCCACGGACCGGCCCGTTTTTTTCTCACCGCCCCTTCCGGGCGAAGGCGCAGGTCAGCCGCGTTGGGCCCAGATGTTGGTGCCGGGGGTGGAGACGGCGAAGGAGTCGATCTCCTTCAGCTCCTCCGCGGACAGCGGCGCCCCGGCCAGTGCGGCCACGTTCTCCTCCAGCTGCCGGACGCTCGAAGCGCCGATCAGCGCGGAGGTCATCCGCTCGTCGCGCAGCACCCACGTCAGCGCCAGCTGCGCCAGCGACTGCCCGCGCCGCGCGGCGATCTCGTTCAGGCCGGCGAGGCGGCCGCGCACGTCCTCGGAGAGCAGGTCCGGGTTGAGGGACTTGCCCTGGCTGGCACGCGAGCCCTCCGGGATGCCGCCCAGGTACTTGCCGGTCAGCAGGCCCTGCGCGAGCGGCGCGAAGGAGATGCAGCCCATGCCGGCCTCCTCCAGGGTGTCCAGCAGGCCGTCCTCCTCCGTCCAGCGGTTGATCATGGAGTACGAGGGCTGGTGGATCAGCGGCCGCACCCCCATCCCGCGCAGGATCCGCGCCGCCTCGGCCGTCTGCTCCGCCGTGTACGAGGACACGCCGACGTAGAGCGCCTTGCCCTGCTGGACCGCGGACGCGAGCGCGCCCATGGTCTCCTCCAGCGGGGTCTCCGGGTCGAAGCGGTGCGAGTAGAAGACGTCGACGTAGTCCACGCCCATCCGCTTCAGCGACGCGTCGAGCGAGCCGAGGAGGTACTTGCGGCTGCCCCACTCACCGTAGGGGCCCGGGTGCATCAGGTAGCCGGCCTTGGTGGAGAGCACCAGCTCCTCGCGGTAGGACGCGAAGTCCTGCGCGAAGATCTTGCCGAAGTTCAGCTCGGCCGAGCCGGGCGGCGGGCCGTAGTTGTTGGCCAGGTCGAAGTGGGTGACGCCGAGGTCGAAGGCGCGGCGGAGGATGGCCCGCTGGGACTCCAGGGACTTGTCGTCACCGAAGTTGTGCCAGAGGCCGAGGGAAATGGCCGGAAGCTTGAGGCCGCTGTGGCCGGTGCGCCGGTACTGCATGGAGTCGTAGCGCGAGGGCTCTGCCCGATAGGGATTGTTATCAGTCACGATGTCCTCCCTATCACGGACTTGTGACCGACCGAGTTGGGTACCCGATCCCGCCGCGCAGTAATGTGGCCGCCTCGGGGGAGACCGCAATCCGCACGGGGGCATTGCACGGAGGGGCTGGAAGATCGTGAAGCTGCGCGACCTGGTGTACAGGCTCTACGCACGCCGGGTGGAAGGCCGCCTCGACCACGACGCGTCACCCAAGCACATCGGCGTCATCCTGGACGGGAACCGGCGCTGGGCCAAGGCGGCGGGGAGCACCACGGTGCAGGGCCATCAGGCCGGCGCCGACAAGATCTCCGAGATGCTCGGCTGGTGCACCGAGACGGACGTCGAGGTCGTCACCCTGTGGATGCTGTCCACGGACAACCTGGACCGGCCCGAGGTCGAGCTCCGCCCGCTGCTCAACATCATCGAGAACACGGTCCGGGGCCTCGCCGCGGACGGCCGCTGGCGCGTCCACCACGTGGGCAACCTCGACATCCTGCCCGCACAGACCCAGTCCGTGCTCAAGGAGGCCGAGCAGGCCACGCACGACGTCGACGGGATACTGGTCAACGTCGCCGTCGGCTACGGCGGCCGCCAGGAGATCGCGGACGCCGTGCGCTCGCTGCTCCTGGAGCACGCCGAGAAGGGCACCTCCTTCGAGGAGCTCGCCGAGGTCCTCGACATCGACCACATCGCCGAGCACCTCTACACGCGCGGGCAGCCCGATCCCGACCTGGTGATCCGCACCAGCGGAGAGCAGCGGCTGTCCGGATTCATGCTGTGGCAGAGCGCCCACTCGGAGTACTACTTCTGCGAGGTCTTCTGGCCGGCCTTCCGCAAGGTCGACTTCCTGCGCGCGCTGCGCGACTACGCCGCCCGCCACCGGCGCTACGGCACCTGACCCCGCGGAGCTGACGCCCCTTCGGTCCCTCCCGTCCCCTCGCGAAGCCTTCACCAGGGATTCACCGAGCGTCCGTCATATGCCATGGCATGGCGGCGCATGTTCGAGGGCATAACCCAGACAGGTCGACGCCCGATCCACGGGTGTCGAGTCTCAGCGGACGGCACAGGGCCGTCCGCCCGGGAGGCCCTTTGCACCAGGACGCGCGTGCGGTTCGCACGGACGGATTGGAGGGCCGGAATTCGGCCCTGGCATGGGTGCCGTTGACCGGTCCGGTCTTCATGGCCCGACCTCTTCCGAGGGGGTACGTCCTTCCGTGGTGACCAGCACAAAGCGCCGCCTGCCCGACAGGCGGACCTACGTCCTCGACACCAGCGTCCTGCTGGCAGACCCCAACGCGTTCTCCCGCTTCGACGAGCACGAGGTCGTGCTCCCGATCGTGGTGATCACCGAGCTGGAGGCAAAGAGGCACCATCCCGAACTCGGCTACTTCGCGCGTCAGGCCCTGCGCCTGCTCGACGACTTCCGGGTCCGCTACGGTCGCCTCGACGCCCCCATCCCGCTGGGAGATCTGGGCGGGACCCTGCGCGTCGAGCTCAACCACTCCGACCCGGGCGTCCTGCCCGCCGGCTTCCGGCTGGGGGACAACGACTCGCGCATCCTCGCGGTCGCCCGCAACCTCCAGGCCGAGGGCTACGACGTCACGGTCGTCTCGAAGGACCTTCCCCTGCGCATCAAGGCCTCCTCCGTGGGGCTGCTCGCGGAGGAGTACCGCGCGGAACTCGCGATCACCGGTGCCGGCTGGACCGGCATGAGCGAGCTCGCCCTCTCCGGGGAGCAGGTGGACCTCCTCTACTCCGAGGAACGGCTCTACGTACCGGAGGCCGCGGAGCTGCCCGTGCACACCGGACTGGTCCTGCAGTCCGAGCGCGGCAAGGCCCTGGGCCGGGTCACGGCCGACGGCAACGTGAAGCTCGTGCGGGGCGACCGGGAGGCCTTCGGGCTGCACGGCCGCAGCGCCGAACAGCGCATCGCCCTCGACCTGCTGCTCGACCCGGAGATCGGGATCGTCTCGATGGGCGGCCGGGCCGGCACCGGCAAGTCGGCGCTGGCCCTGTGCGCGGGCCTGGAGGCGGTCCTGGAGCGCAGGCAGCACAAGAAGGTGATGGTCTTCCGGCCGCTGTACGCGGTCGGCGGCCAGGACCTCGGCTACCTGCCCGGCGACGCGTCCGAGAAGATGAGCCCCTGGGCGCAGGCGGTCTTCGACACCCTCTCCGCGGTGGCCGGGCGCGAGGTCATCGAGGAGGTGCTGGGCCGCGGGATGCTGGAGATCCTGCCGCTCACGCACATCCGCGGCCGCTCGCTCCACGACTCCTTCGTGATCGTGGACGAGGCGCAGTCGCTGGAGCGCAACGTCCTGCTGACCGTTCTGTCCCGGATCGGGGCCAATTCGCGGGTGGTCCTGACCCACGACGTGGCCCAGCGGGACAATCTGCGGGTCGGCCGGTACGACGGAGTGGTCGCCGTCGTTGAGAAGCTGAAGGGGCATCCGCTCTTCGCCCACGTCACGCTGACCCGTTCCGAGCGCTCCCCGATCGCCGCCCTGGTCACCGAGATGCTCGAAACGCTCTGACCGGTACCGATCGCCCACCCGGCCCGAAAGGGTCAAAAACCCCATAGTGGGATGGTGAGTTGGCGCCGCCCGGCAAAGGCCCAGGAGCCTAGCCGGGCGGCGTCGTGCCGCACAGGGCTTTGGCGAAAACGACGGCAACATGCCAGGTGTGACCTTTCCCACGCAACGTGGAATTGCCCTGCGGCGTCGCGGTCCGGCAGAGTCTGTTTTCCGTCAGGCCCCGCATACGGCACACCTGTATCTCCCGTTCTCCTCGGGGGATGCGCGCAGCACCACAACTCCACAGCCGATGTCCGTATGCCGCCCGGTTTCACGCGGCAGCTCCCGCAGGGGAGTTGCCCACGGGCCCGCGTCTCCGGTGACCGCACCACCACGGAGGCCAGTGTTCGAGGGGGCACTCTCGCGCCCGTGCGGTCACTGCGGACGCTGCTGGAAGGACACCGTGTGAGCCGGATCTCGGTTCGGGGGTTCGCAGTGGCTTCGGCCACCGCGGTCACCACCGTCGGCGCAGTCGTCGGAGTCGCCACCGGCGACGCCGCCTCCTCGAACGACATCGAGACCACCGCATCGGGTGCGACTCTCCTCAGCGAAATCCCGGTCGGCGAGCAGGCCCAGGTCCAGAGCGCGTCCCTGACGCAGCAGGCCGACGCCATCGCCCACGCCGCCGACACCGACGCCAAGCGCTCGGCGGAAGAGGCTGCCCGCATCCAGGCCGCCGACGACGCCAAGTCCAAGAAGGCCGACGCCGAGAAGGCGGAGAAGGCCAAGAAGGACGAGGCCGAGGCCAAGGCCAAGAAGGAGCGCGAGGAGAAGGACGAGGTCGCGAGCCGGTCCGCCACCCGCGACGCCGGCGACTTCCCGCTCCAGGGCTCCTACACGGTCGCCCAGGTCAGGGCGATCGCCCAGCAGCTGGTCCCCTCGGGCCAGTTCCAGTGCTTCTCGAACATCATCAACGAGGAGTCCACCTGGAACTACCAGGCGGTCAACTCCTCCTCGGGCGCCTACGGCCTGGTCCAGGCGCTCCCCGGTTCGAAGATGGCCTCGGCCGGCTCGGACTGGCGCACCAACCCGGCCACCCAGATCAAGTGGGGCCTGGGCTACATGAACGAGCGCTACGGCAGCCCGTGCAGCGCCTGGAGCTTCCACCAGGCCAACGGCTGGTACTAGCGCAACCGCCTCCGGGCCGGTTCAACCTTGAGGGGCCCCGCACCGTCCTACGGTGCGGGGCCCCTCGCGTGTACGGTCGTGAGAGGTGTGACCGTAGGGCGGGGGAAGGGAACGAGATGTCGAAGAGGGCAGGCTGGCTCGGCCGGCTCGGCAGCAGACTGAGCCGGATGGAGGCGCGCCTCGACGAACGGCGGGCCGAGGTCGAGGCCGAGGCCACCGGGGAGCCGGTGGCGCCCGTCGTGGTCGCCGCCGAGGCGCCCGTCCCCGTACCGCAGGGCGCGTCCGGGCAGCTCCCGCCGCCGGGCCGGCCCGATCCGGTGACCGTCATCCCGTGGGGCATGCGCGTGGCCGCCGAGGCCAGCTGGCGGCTGCTGCTGCTCGCCGGGATGCTCTGGGTGCTGATGAAGGTGATCAGCGAAGTCCGGCTGGTCGTCCTCGCCTTCGCGGCCGCCCTGCTGGTGACCGCGCTGCTCCAGCCCTTCGTGGTCCGGCTGCGCGGGCTCGGGCTGCCCAGGGGGCTGGCCACCGCCGTCACGGCGATCCTCGGCTTCGTCGTCATCGGACTGGTCGGCTGGTTCGTGGTCTGGCAGGTCATGGAGAACCTCGACGACCTCTCCAACCGGCTGCGCGAGGGCATCAACGAGCTCAAGAGCTGGGCGCTGGACAGTCCGTTCCACGTGACCGAGAAGCAGATCAACGACATCGCGAAGAACCTCAGCGAGACGATCGGCACCAATACCGAGGAGATCACCTCCGCCGGGCTCCAGGGCGTGACGGTCCTCGTCGAGGTGCTGACCGGAATGCTGCTCGCGATGTTCTCGACGCTCTTCCTCCTCTATGACGGCGCGAAGATCTGGAACTGGGTCCTCGGCCTGGTCCCTGCCGCCGCCCGCCCTGGCCTCTCGGGCGCCGGTCCGCGAGCCTGGCGCACGCTCACGGCGTACGTGCGCGGCACCGTCCTCGTCGCGCTCATCGACGCCGTCTTCATCGGCCTGGGGCTCTACTTCCTCGACGTGACGATGGCCGTTCCGCTGGCCGTGTTCATCTTCCTGTTCGCCTTCATCCCGCTGGTCGGCGCCGTGGTCTCCGGGGCCCTCGCCGTGGTCGTGGCGCTGGTGACGCAGGGCCCGTTCATCGCCCTGATGGTGCTGCTGGTGGTGCTGGCGGTGCAGCAGATCGAGGGGCACGTGCTCCAGCCCTTCATCCTCGGCCGCGCGGTACGGGTCCACCCGCTCGCGGTGGTGCTCTCGGTCGCGGCCGGCGGGCTGATCGCGGGGATCGGCGGCGCGGTGGTCGCCGTACCGCTGGTCGCCGTCACGAACACGGTCGTCGGCTACCTGCGGGCCCACGCCCGCGAACAGCACCTGTCGGCCCTCGCGATGGGTCCGGCCCCGCACGGCGCCACGGCCACGGCCGTGGCCGTGACGGGGCCGGGGGCGGGCGATGATCAGCGAGCCTGAGCTCGAAGGGGAGTGGCCCGCGGGCCGGTCCGCCGGGGAGGCCCGGCCGGACGCTCCGCCGGCGTCCCCGCCGTCGGGCGGCGGGCGCGTGCCGTGGCGGTGGGCGCTGGGCGGTGCGGTGCTGGCCTCGATGGTGTGGGCGGGCGCACTGGTCGCGCAGGAACGTTCCGCCGAGGCCGGTCCGCCGATCCGCTACCGGCACGCCGAGAACCTGTGCGACGAGGCGCCCCTGAAGACGCTCGGCGCGATCGGCGGCTCGGTCGACGGGCGGAGGCCCAAACACGGCGAGAGCCCCGCGCAGGACTGGGCCTACTGCGCGATCGGCATGAGCGGCACCGACGGACAGCCCGCCTACGAGCACCAGGTCGTGGTCGAGCTGCACAGGAAGCGCGATCCGGGGCCGGAGTTCGGCACCGGTCCGGGTCTGGAACCCGGCATGCGGCCGGTGGGCGGCGAGGTGGAGCAGGTCCCCGGGCTCGGGGAACGGGCGCTGATGACCACGGTGGTGGGCTGGCCCCAGCTCCAGGTGCTCGACGGCGGGGCGGTCTTCACCCTGACCTCCCGCTGGTTCGCCATGGACGGTCCGGGCAGCGCGCAGGAGCCGGACGAGGACGCGGTCAAGGCCGCGATGATCGAGGACATGCGCCAACTCATGGCCCGGTTGCGCAGGTGAACGCGCAGGGCCCCCACGGCCGGTGACGGCTGTGGGGGCCCTGCGCGTTCGCGCGGGTGACTACTCGGCGGCCAGGGCCGCTTCGGCGTCGAGGGTGACGGCGACGGCCTGGATCACCGAGGCGATCTTGAAGGCCTCCTGGACCGTCTCGCGGTCCACGCCGGCCTTGCGCAGGACCTGCTCGTGCGAGTCCAGGCACTGCCCGCAGCCGTTGACCGCGGAGACCGCGAGCGACCACAGCTCGAAGTCGATCTTCTCCACGCCGGGGTTGCCGATGACGTTCATCCGCAGGCCCGCGCGCAGCGTGCCGTACTCCGGGTCGGAGAGCAGGTGGCGCGTGCGGTAGAAGACGTTGTTCATCGCCATGATCGCCGCGGCGGACTTGGCGGCGGTGTACGCCTCGGGCGACAGGGCCGCCTTCGCCTCGGGCTCCAGCTCGCGCAGGACGCGCGGGGAGCGGGAAGCGATCGCGCAGGACAGGACGGTGCCCCACAGCTGCTGCTGCGAGAGGGTGTCCTGGTTGCCGATGACCGAACCGAGGTTCAGCTTCAGGTCCTTGGCGAAGTCCGGTATGGCGGACTTGAGGGAGTCGAGGGACATCCGTCACTCACCGGCCAGCAGGGCGCCCGCGTTGATGGTGTCGTCGCCCTTGTTCCAGTTGCAGGGGCACAGCTCGTCGGTCTGCAGGGCGTCGAGGACCCGCAGGACCTCCTTGGGGTTACGGCCCACGGAACCGGCGGTCACCATCGAGAACTGGATCTCGTTGTTCGGGTCCACGATGAAGACGGCGCGCATCGGCAGGCCGTCCTCGCCCAGGATGCCCAGCTCGGTCGACAGCTCGCGCTTGATGTCGGACATCATCGGGAAGGGCAGGTCACGCAGGTCGGCGTGGTCCTTGCGCCAGGCGTGGTGGACGTACTCGGAGTCGAGGGAGAAGCCGAGGACCTGCGCGTCGCGGTCGGCGAACTCCTCGTTCAGCTTGCCGAAGGCGGCGATCTCCGTCGGGCACACGAAGGTGAAGTCCAGCGGCCACGCGAAGACGACCTTCCACTTGCCCTCGTAGGTCTTGTGGTCGATCTGCGTGAACTCGCTGCCGGCTTCGAGGGAGACGCAGGCGGTCAGGTCGTAGCTGGGGAACTTGTCACCGACAGTGAGCACGAACTCTCCTTGCGAACGGGAAAGTGACCCTTTTGGGGGCTTTCCGAAGGGGTTGGACGGATCTCACATGCTGACACAGCTGCATTGATTACGGAAATAGCTACTCTTGTGGTGGGTGATCGGAGGTACCTATCAGTGGCTGTCGGTAATAGGGGACCGAAGCAGGTGAAGCAGACCAGGCAGGCGCGGCAGGCCAGGCAGCCGACGCTGGCCCAGTTGCGCGCCTTCGCGGCGGTCGCCGAACACCTGCACTTCCGGGACGCCGCCGCGGCGATCGGCATGAGCCAGCCCGCGCTCTCGGGCGCCGTCTCCGCACTGGAGGAGGCCCTCGGGGTGCAGCTGCTGGAGCGCACCACCCGCAAGGTGCTGCTCTCCCCGGCGGGCGAGCGGATCGCCGCCCGCGCCCGCGGGGTGCTCGACGCGATGGGCGGGCTGCTGGAGGAGGCCGAGGCGGTCCGGGCCCCCTTCACCGGGGTGCTGCGGCTCGGGGTGATCCCCACCGTGGCCCCGTACCTGCTGCCGACCGTGCTCGGGCTCTTCCAGCGGCGCTACCCGCGCATGGACCTCCAGGTGCACGAGGAGCAGACGGCCTCGCTGCTGGAGGGGCTGGGCGGCGGGCGCCTCGACCTGCTGCTGCTCGCCGTGCCGCTCGGCATGCCGGGCGTCACCGAACTGCCCCTCTTCGACGAGGACTTCGTCCTGCTGGCCCCGCGCGAGCACCCGCTGGCCGGGCGGCGCGACATCCCGCGCGAGGAACTGCGCGGCCTCCAGCTGCTGTTGCTCGACGAGGGCCACTGTCTGCGCGACCAGGCCCTGGACATCTGCCGTGAGGCGGGCCGCGGCGCCGGGGCGGACGTCACCACCACCGCCGCCGGACTGTCCACGCTCGTCCAGCTGGTCGCGGGCGGGCTCGGGGTCACCCTGCTGCCCCGCACCGCGCTGCGCCTGGAGACCGCCCGCAACGAGTACCTGGCCACGGGCTACTTCGAGGAGCCCGCCCCCTCGCGGCGGATCGCGCTGGCCATGCGGACCGGGACGGCCCGCCAGGAGGAGTTCCGGGCCGTCGCCGCCGCGCTGCGCGAGGCGGTGCGCCCGCTGCCGGTGTGGCCCACCGACTGAGGGGGCCGTCCGGGAGCGGGCGCGCCGCCCGCTTCCGGACCAGTCAGCCGTCCGGCTGCGTGGTGCGCGGCCGGCCGCGCGGCGGCCCACCGGAGCCCCCGCCACCACCACCCTGATCTCCTGCGGTGACGTGACCCAGCCGTCCACCACCATCGAGGT
>NZ_JBEXKC010000061.1:0-49135 GCF_040609475.1 Streptomyces sp. NPDC004667
CCGACAGACGGAGCAACAAACACCGCGTCCGGAACCGGCTCACCCGCCTCCAACGCCACCACAAGGGCATCGACATCGGCATACTCGGTGACCTGGACGAGGCCCGTGCTTCCGAGGCCCATCTCGTCCCGGCCCAGTACCGCCCACCGCAGCTCCCCGACGGGAGTCTCCTGCGGGGCCAAAGCCGTCCACTCCACGCGGAACAGCGACTCCACGTGAGCGGCACCCGCCGCGTTGACCTGCTCGGCAGAAGCCGGACGCAACGTCAGCGACTCCACCGCCGCAACCGGCCGCCCCGACCCGTCCGCCACCCACAACGCCAGCGCACGCTGATCACCCGCACCCGTCGCCGCCAACCGCATCCGCAGCGCCGAAGCACCCACGGCGTACAGGGAGACACCGGCCCACGAGAACGGCAGCAGTGCACCCGAATCGGCCTGCCCGGACGGGTCACCGTGGCCGATGGCGTGGAGTCCCGCGTCGAGCAGTGCCGGGTGCAGCCCGAACCGGGCCGCGTCCCGACGCCCGTCCTCCGGCAGCAGTACCTCCGTGAACAGGTCGTCTCCGCGCCTCCAGGCGGCCTTCAGTCCCTGGAACAGCGGACCGTAGGAGACACCGCTCTCCGCCAGCTCCGCGTAGAGCCCGCTGACGTCGACCGGTACCGCGTCCACCGGCGGCCACACCGCCAGCTCACCGAACTCCGCCGCAGCCTCAGAACGCGCGCCACTGGCCAGCACACCCGACCCGTGACGCGTCCACAACTCCTCCCCCACACCGTCCTGACGCCGCGAGTACACGGCGAACGCCCGCCCACCACCCGCAGCCGGCGCCTCGACCACCAACTGCAGCTGAACGCCACCCCGCTCGGGCAGCACCAGCGGCGCCTCCAGCGTCAGCTCCTCCACCACATCACAACCGACCTGGTCACCGGCACGCAGCGCCAGTTCCACGAAGGCCGTACCCGGCAGCAGCACACCACCGTGAATCACGTGATCGGCAAGCCAGGGATGGGTCTCCAACGACAGACGACCGGCCAGGATTGCGCCTTCGGAATCGGCGAGGGCCACGGTCGCGCCGAGCAGCGGGTGGCCCGCGTCACCGAGGCCGATCGACTCCAGATCGCCTCCGGCGAAGGCCACCGCGCTGGGCCAGAACCGCTGCCGCTGGAAGGCGTACGTCGGCAGTTCCACCCGCCGGGCACCCGTACCGGCGAAGAACGCCGACCAATCGACGTCCACCCCCTCTGCGTGCACCTGTGCGAGGCCGGCGACCAGGGATTCCGCCTCGGCCCGGTCCTTGCGGAGCACGGGTACGAAGAACGCGTCCTCGTTCACGCACTCCTGCGCCAGGGCCGACAGGACCCCGTCGGGACCGAGCTCGACGTACGTCGTCACACCGGCGCCCTCAAGGATCCGGATGCCGTCCAGGAACCGCACGGCATCCCGTACGTGCCGGACCCAGAACTCGGCCGAGCCCATCTCATCGGAAACGACCGAACCGGTCAGGTTCGAGACCACCGGGATCCGCGGGGCGGCGAAGGTGATCCCCTCCACCACCTGGCGGAAGTCGTTCAGCATGCCGTCCATGTGGGGCGAGTGGAACGCGTGGCTGACCGTCAGCCGCTTGGTCTTGCGCCCCTGTGCCACGAAGGCCTCAGCGATCGCGACCGCCGCGTCCTCGTCACCGGCGATCACAACCGACGTCGGACCGTTGACGGCGGCGATGCTCACGCGCTCGGTCAGCAGCGGCAGGACCTCGTCCTCCGACGCCTGCACCGCGATCATCACACCACCCGAAGGCAGGGCCTGCATCAGCCGGCCGCGGGCCGCGACCAGCGTGCACGCGTCGTCGAGGTCCAGGACCCCGGCGGCGTGCGCGGCGGCGATCTCGCCGATGGAGTGCCCGGAGAGGAAGTCGGGCCGCACACCCCAGCTCTCCACGAGGCGGAAGAGCGCCACCTCGACCGCGAACAGCGCCGGCTGGGTGTAGCCGGTCTGGTCCAGCAGCTCCGCGTCCGTCCCGAACATCACGTCACGCAGCGGAAGTTCCAGATGGCCATCCACGTGGGCGCAGATCGCGTCCAGGGCGTCCGCGAACACCGGGAAGGCGTCATACAGCTCACGCCCCATGCCGAGGCGCTGACTGCCCTGACCCGTGAACAGGAAGGCGGTGCGGCCGTCACCGGCCGTGCCCGTCGCCGTCCGGGGTGTGGGCTCGCCAGCGGCAAGGCGCGTCAGTGCGTCGCGCAGGCCCTCGCCGTCGTCCCCGGCATCCGCGACGAGGACGATGCCCGCCCGGTGGTCGAGGTGGGCACGGCTCGTGGCGAGGGAGTAAGCCAGGTCGAGCGCGTCCGGGTGCCCCGCGCCGTCGGTCGCCTCCAGGTGCGCGGTCAGGGCCGCCGCCTGGGCCCGGACGGCCTCCTTGGTCTTGCCGGAGAGGAGGTAGGGGAGGACACCGGCCGGGCGTACGGCCGGCAGCGCGTCGGGGGTCTCGGACGGCTCGGCGTCCGGAGCCTGCTCGATGATGGTGTGCGCGTTGGTGCCGCTGATGCCGAAGGAGGACACGCCCGCGCGGCGCGGGCGGCCGGTCTCCGGCCAGTCCACCGACTCGGTCAGCAGGGCTACCTCACCGGCCGACCAGTCGACGTGCGAGGTCGGCGCGTCCACGTGCAGGGTCTGCGGAAGCACCCCGTGCCGCATCGCCAGCACCATCTTGATCACACCCGCCACACCCGCAGCAGCCTGCGTGTGACCGATGTTCGACTTGATCGAACCGAGCAGCAGCGGCCGGCCCTCCGCCCGCTCCTGGCCGTACGTCGCCAGCAGCGCCTGCGCCTCGATCGGGTCACCCAGCCGGGTACCCGTACCGTGCGCCTCGACCACGTCCACCTCGGCCGCCGACAGACCCGCACTGGCCAGCGCCTGCCGGATCACCCGCTGCTGCGACGGCCCGTTCGGAGCCGTCAGACCATTGCTCGCACCGTCCTGGTTGATCGCCGAGCCGCGCACCACCGCCAGCACCGGATGCCCGTTGCGACGGGCATCCGACAGCCGCTCCACGAGCAGCATGCCGACACCCTCACCCCAGCCCGTACCGTCCGCACCCTCCGCGAACGCCTTGATCCGGCCGTCCACCGCCAGCCCGCGCTGACGGCTGAAGTCGATGAAGTTCTCGGGCGTCGACATGACCGTGACACCGCCGGCCAGTGCCATGTCGCACTCGCCCTGCCGCAGCGCCTGGACCGCCCAGTGGAGGGCGACGAGGGACGAGGAGCAGGCGGTGTCGATCGTGACGGCCGGGCCTTCGAGGCCGAGGACGTACGAGACGCGGCCGGACATGACGCTGCCCGCGTTGCCCGTGCCGACGTGGCCCTCAAGGCCGTCCTGTTCGCGGGCCACCAGGGAGAGGTAGTCCTGCCCGTTGGTGCCGATGAAGACACCGGCCTGGCTGCCGCGCAGCGTCCCGGCATCGATGCCGGCCCGCTCGAAGGCTTCCCACGCCGTCTCCAGCAGCAGGCGCTGCTGCGGGTCCATGGCCAGGGCCTCGCGCGGCGAGATCCCGAAGAAGTCGGCGTCGAACTCCGCCGCACCGGCGAGGAATCCGCCCTCACGGGTGTACGAGGTGCCCGCCTGGTCCGGGTCGGGGCTGTACAGCCGGTCCAGGTTCCAGCCGCGGTCGGCCGGGAACTCGGCGACCGCGTCGGTGCCCTGGGCGAGGAGGCGCCAGAGGTCCTCCGGCGTCCGCACTCCACCCGGGAAACGGCAGCTCATCGCCACGATCGCGATCGGGTCGCCGTCGACGGCCGAGGCGACGGGCAGCAGGGCGCCGGATACCGAGACGCTGCCCACGAGCTCGACACGGAGGTACTCGGCCAGGGCGGCGGAGGTGGGGTAGTCGTAGACGAGGGTGACGGGGAGCCGCAGCTCCGTCGCCGCGCCGAGGCGGTTGCGCAGCTCGACGGCGGTGAGGGAGTCGAAGCCCAGCTCCTTGAAGGCGCGTTCGGCGCCCACCGCTTCGGCGCCGCCGTGACCGAGTACGGCCGCGACGTGCGTACGGACCAGGTCCAGGAGCTCCCGCTCCTGCTCGGCGGGCGCGAGCACCGCGAGCCGGCCGGACAGGGTGAGCGGTCGCCCGGCGTCCGCGTGCGCCTGCCCGTGGGCCCCGGATGCGGACTGGGCGGAGCGGGCTTCGCGTACGTCGCTCAGCTCGCCGAACAGTGCGCTGGGGCGTACGGCGGTGTGGTGGGAGAGGTACCGCTCCCACTCGACGTCGGCGACCGTGATGGCGACGTCCTGGGCACCGACGGCCTGCCGGAGCGCACGGATCGCGCCCTGCGCGTCCATGGGCGGTACGCCGTCGCGGCGCATGCGCGCCTCAAGGGCGTCATCAGCGGCCATGCCGCCCTCGGCCCAGGGGCCCCAGGCGATCGACGTAGCGGCCAGCCCGGCGGCCCGCCGCTGCTCCGCGAGAGCGTCCAGGTAGGCGTTCGCAGCGGCGTAGTTGCCCTGACCGGCCGCACCGATGGTGCCGCTCATCGAGGAGAACAGCACGAACGCGGACAGCTCGATCCCGAGCTCGACGGTCAGCTCGTGCAGGTTGAGTGCGGAGACCGCCTTGGCCCGCAGCACGCGCTCGAACCGCTCAGGAGTCAGCGCATCCAGCACACCGTCATCCAGCACACCCGCGGT
Source organism: Streptomyces sp. NPDC004667 (assembly GCF_040609475.1). Taxonomy (NCBI): domain Bacteria; kingdom Bacillati; phylum Actinomycetota; class Actinomycetes; order Kitasatosporales; family Streptomycetaceae; genus Streptomyces; species Streptomyces sp. NPDC004667. Next base: position 4,689 of record NZ_JBEXKC010000061.1, read on the forward strand.
ATGCACCACAGCCGTCAGGCCCTCGGCCTCGGCGGCGAGCAGCTCGCGCAGCGCGTCCCGGTCAGCGGCATCGCACGCCACCACCGACACATCCACGCCCAGGGCGCCGAGCTCTTCCACCAGCTCGGCCGCACCCGGCGCATCCGCACCACGACGGCTCGTCAGCACCAGCCGCTCAGCACCCGCACCAGCAAGCCACCGCGCAACCCGGCCACCCAGAGCACCCGTACCACCAGTGACCAGCACGGTCCCGGACGGCACCCAAGAACCAGCACCACCGGCAGCCGCGCGAACCAGGCGACGCCCGAACACACCGGAGGACCGGACCGCGACCTGGTCCTCACCGGCAAGACCACCCGCCAGCACACCAGCCAGCCGGGCCATCACCCGCTCGTCCCACACCTCGGGAAGGTCCACCAGACCGCCCCAGCGCTCCGGAACCTCCAGAGCAGCGACCCGGCCCAGACCCCACACCTGCGCCTGCACGGCCGAGACGAGGCGGTCCGAACGGCCCACACTCACCGCACCCCGGGTCAGGCACCACAACGGCGCCCCCACCCCGGCCTCACCCAACACCCGCACCAGCTCAGCCGACGGAACGACACCCGCAGCCTCGTCCAGCGCCAGCAACGACACCACACCAGCCACAGGACCCGAGGCCCCAGCCAGCGCGGCACGCACCGCATCACCCTCGGCCACGACCCGAAGGACCTCAGCCCCCCGAGCAGCCAGCCCCTCCACCACAGCCGCGGCCAGGGCATCGTCCTCAGCCGCACCCGGTACGACGACGATCCATTCGCCACGCGGCGCCGCGGAGGACAGGGCCGCCGCCGTGAGCGGCTTCCAGGACACCCGGTAGCGCCAGCCGTCGACCTGCGCCTGCTCCTGGGTCTGCCGGCGCCACGCCGACAGCGCGGGGACGAAGTCGCTGAAGCTCGCGTCGTCCTCCACCTCCAGTTCGGACAGCAGGGTCGCGAGGTCGCCGCGCTCCACGGCGTCCCAGAAGCGTGCGTCGACCCCGGCGGCCCCGGCGTCCGCCAGGGCTCGCGCCGGGCTTCCGCCGGCCAGGACCGACTCCGGCCAGAAGCGCCGGCGCTGGAAGGCGTACGTCGGCAGCTCCACGCGCCCGGCACCCGTACCGGCGAAGAAGGCGGACCAGTCCACCTTCGTGCCCCGTACGAACGCCTGGGCCACGGCGCGGACCAGGGATTCCGCCTCGGCCCGGTCCTTGCGGAGCACGGGCGCGAAGACGGCGTCCTCGTTCACGCACTCCTGCGCCAGCGCCGACAAGACCCCGTCGGGACCGAGCTCGACATACGTCGTGACACCCGCGCCCTCAAGAGCCCGGATCCCATCCAGGAAGCGCACAGCGTCCCGCACGTGCCGGACCCAGAACTCGGCCGAGCCCATCTCATCGGAAACGATCGAACCGGTCAGGTTGGAGACCACCGGGATCCGCGGGGCGGCGAAGGTGATCCCCTCCACCACCTGGCGGAAGTCGTTCAGCATGCCGTCCATGTGCGGCGAGTGGAACGCGTGACTGACCGTCAACCGCTTGGACTTGCGATCGGCGAAGGCCTCCACGACAGCGACGGCGTCGTCCTCGTCACCGGCGATGACCACCGACGTCGGCCCGTTGACCGCGGCGATGCTCACCCGGTCCGTCAGGAGCGGCAGGACCTCGTCCTCCGAAGCCTGCACCGCGATCATCACACCACCGGCCGGCAGCGCCTGCATCAGCCGGCCGCGCGCCGCCACCAGCGCACACGCGTCCTCCAGCGACAGGACACCCGCCACATGCGCGGCGGCGATCTCACCGATCGAATGCCCCGCGACGAAGTCGGGCGTCACCCCCCAGCTCTCCACGAGCCGGAACAGCGCCACCTCCACCGCGAACAGGGCCGGCTGCGTGAACTCCGTACGGTCGAGGGTCTCCCCCTCGGCCCCGAAGACGACGTCCATCAGCGGCACGTCGAGCCGGCTGTCGAACCGCGCGCAGACGGCGTCGAGCGCGTCCGCGAAGACCGGGAAGGTCTCGTACAGCTCACGCCCCATCCCGAGGCGCTGGCTGCCCTGCCCCGTGAAGAGGAAGGCCAGCCCGCCACCGGTGACCTCGCCCTGTACCAGGCCCGGCACCTGCTCGCCGGCTGCGATCCCGCGCAGGTTGGCCGTCAGCGCCTCGTGGCCCTCGGAGCCCGTGAGCAGGACGGCCCGCGTCTCGAACTTCGACCGCTGGGCGGCGAGCGAGTACGCGGTGTCCGCGAGGGCCGCCTGCGGGTCGCCGCTCAGCCAGGTGGCGAGCTGCGCCGCCTGGGCGCGCAGCCCGGCGGGGTTCTTTCCGGTGATGACGACGGGCAGGACGGGTGCGGTGCCACGGGTCGGGGCGTCGGGCGCCGCGACCTCCTCCGCTTCCGCGATCGGGGCCTGCTCGATGATGGTGTGCGCGTTGGTGCCGCTCAGGCCGAACGAGGACACGCCCGCGCGGCGCGGGCGGCCGGTCTCCGGCCAGTCCACCGACTCGGTCAGCAGGGCTACCTCACCGGCCGTCCAGTCGACGTGCGAGGTCGGCGCGTCCACGTGCAGGGTCTGCGGAAGCACCCCGTGCCGCATCGCCAGCACCATCTTGATCACACCCGCCACACCCGCAGCAGCCTGCGTGTGACCGATGTTCGACTTGATCGAACCGAGCAGCAGCGGCCGGCCCTCGGCCCGCTCCTGGCCGTACGTCGCCAGCAGCGCCTGCGCCTCGATCGGGTCACCCAGCCGGGTACCCGTACCGTGCGCCTCGACCACGTCCACCTCGGCCGCCGACAGACCCGCACTGGCCAGCGCCTGCCGGATCACCCGCTGCTGGGACGGGCCGTTCGGGGCCGTCAGACCGTTGCTCGCACCGTCCTGGTTGATCGCCGAGCCGCGCACCACCGCGAGGACCGGGTGCCCGTTGCGACGGGCATCCGACAGCCGCTCCACGAGCAGCATGCCGACACCCTCACCCCAGCCCGTACCGTCCGCACCCTCCGCGAACGCCTTGATCCGGCCGTCCTCCGCCAGCCCGCGCTGACGGCTGAAGTCGACGAAGGCGTCCGGGGTGGACATCACGGTCACGCCACCGGCGAGCGCCATGGTGCACTCGCCCTGACGCAGCGCCTGAACGGCCAGGTGGAGGGCGACGAGGGACGAGGAGCAGGCGGTGTCGACCGTGATGGCCGGGCCTTCCAGCCCGAACACGTACGACAGGCGTCCGGAGACCACGCTCGCCGCGTTGCCCGTGCCGACGTGGCCTTCGAGGCCGTCGGCCTCGCCTGCGACGAGGGAGAGGTAGTCCTGCCCGTTGGTGCCGACGAAGACGCCGGCCCTGCTGCCCTTCAGCGTCTCGGGGTCGATGCCGGCGCGCTCGAAGGCCTCCCACGAGGTCTCCAGCAGCAGGCGCTGCTGCGGGTCCATGGCGAGGGCCTCGCGCGGCGAGATGCCGAAGAAATCGGCGTCGAAGTCGGCGACGTCGTAGAGGAAGCCGCCCTCACGGGTGTGGGACGTGCCCGGTCGCTCGGGGTCGGCGTCGTAGAGGCGCTCCAGGTCCCAGCCGCGGTCGGCCGGGAACTCGGCGACCGCGTCGGTGCCCTGGGCGAGGAGGCGCCAGAGGTCCTCCGGCGTCCGCACTCCACCCGGGAAACGGCAGCTCATCGCCACGATCGCGATCGGGTCGCCGTCGGTCTCCACCGCCATCGGCAGTCCGGCGTCCACCGTCGGCGCGCTGCCCACCAGCTCGCCGCGCAGGTACTCGGCCAGGGCGGCGGAGGTGGGGTAGTCGTACACGAGCGTGGTGGGGAGCTTGAGGCCGCTCGCCGCGCCGAGGCGGTTGCGCAGGTCGACGGCGGTGAGGGAGTCGAAGCCCAGCTCCTTGAAGGCGCGTTCGGCACCGACGGCGTCCGAGCCCTCGTGTCCGAGGACGGCGGCGACCTGGGTACGGACCAGGGCGAGCAGCTCGCGCTCCTGCTCGGCCCGCGGCAGCTCGGCCAGCTTCGCGAACGTCGCACCCGCGACGTCGGCGCCCGTCACCACGGTTCCGTGACCGGTGATCGCGGCCTCGCCCGCCGCGGCGGTGGTGGTGGTGACGAAGTCACGGACCAGCGGGTTGGGTCGGACGGCCGCCACGACGGCCGCGTACCGGTCCCAGGCGATGTCCGCGACGGTCAGCGCGGTTTCACCTGCGCCCACGGCCTGCGCCAGCGCGGCGATCGCCGCGTCGGGAGCCATCGGCGGTACGCCTTCGCGCCGCATCCGCGCGTCCATCGCCTCGTCGGCGGCCATACCGCTGCCTGCCCAGGGGCCCCACGCGAGCGAGGTCGCGGCCAGCCCGGCAGCCCGCCGCTGCTCCGCAAGGGCATCCAGATAGGCGTTCGCAGCGGCGTAGTTGCCCTGACCGGCCGCACCGATGGTCCCGCTCATCGAGGAGAACAGCACGAAAGCCGACAGCTCGATCCCGAGCTCGACAGTCAGCTCATGCAGGTTCAGCGCAGACGCGGCCTTCGCCCGCAGCACACCCTCGAACCGCTCAGGAGTCAGCGCATCCAGCACACCGTCATCCAGCACACCCGCCGTGTGCACCACAGCCGTCAGCGTCTCGGCCTCGGCGGCAAGCAGCTCGCGCAGCGCGTCCCGGTCAGCGGCATCACACGCCACCACCGACACATCCACGCCCAGCTCGGACAGTTCTTCCATCAGCTCGGCCGCGCCCGGCGCATCCGCACCACGACGGCTGGTCAGCACCAGGCGCTCGGCGCCCGCACCGGCCAGCCACCGCGCAACCCGGCCGCCCAGCGCACCCGTACCACCGGTCACCAGCACGGTCCCGGACGGCAACCAAGAGCCCGTGTCCCCGGCAGCCGCACGAACCAGGCGGCGCCCGAACACCCCGGAGGACCGGACCGCGACCTGATCCTCACCGGCAAGACCACCGGCCAGTACGCCGACCAGCCGGGCCATCGCCCGCTCGTCCCACACCTCGGGAAGATCCACCAGGCCACCCCAACGCTCCGGAACCTCCAGAGCAGCAACCCGGCCCAGACCCCACACCTGCGCCTGAACCGCAGACACAAGGCGATCCGAACGGCCCACACTCACCGCACCCCGGGTCAGGCACCACAACGGCGCCCCCACCCCAGCCTCACCCAGCGCCTGCACGAGGCCGGCCGTCGCGACAACCCCCGCGGCCTCATCCAGCGCCAGCAACGACACCACACCAGCCACAGGACCCGAAGCCCCAGCCAGCGCGGCACGCACCCCACCACCATCAACCACCACCCGAAGGACCTCAGCCCCCCGAGCAGCCAGCCCCTCCACCACAGCCGAGTCGTCCACACCACCGGCCGGAACAACCACCAGCCACACACCGGAGAGCCGCGCACCCTCCACGGAGTCCATCACCGGCTTCCACGCGTCGCGGTAGCGCCAGCCGTCCACCTCGGACTGGGTCCGCACCCGGCGGCGCCAGGCCGACAGGGCGGGGACGACCTCGCTCAGCGGCTGCTCCCCGTCCGCGTCCAGTTCCAGCGCGGCGGCGAGCGCGGCCACGTCCTGGTGCTCGACCGCGTCCCAGAACTCGGTGTCGGCCGGGTCGGTCCCGTAGCCGGACGTGTGGGCCGACTCGGGCGTCGCCGTGCGGGAGTTCATCCAGTAGCGCTGCCGCTGGAAGGCGTACGTCGGCAGTTCCACGCTCCGGGCGCCGGTACCGGCGTAGCAGGCGGCCCAGTCCACGTCCGTGCCCCGGACGAACATGCGGGCGACGGCGTCGAGCAGGGTGGCCGGCTCGGCGCGGCCCGTGCGCAGGGCGGCGGCGAAGCCCGGGTTGGCGGGGTCCTGCGGGTCGGTGACCAGGCAGTCGTGTGCCATGGCGGTGAGGACGGGGTCGGGGCCGAGTTCCAGGAAGGAGTCGGCGCCGCGGGCCCGCAGGGTGCGGACGCCGTCGAGGAAGCGGACGGCCTCGCGGACGTGGCGGACCCAGTGCTCGGGGTCGGCCAGTTCGGCGGCGGTGGCCGTGGTGCCGGTGAGGAGGGAGACGACGGGGAGGGTGGGTGCGGCGTAGTCGAGGACCTGTGCCACGCGGCGGAACTCGTCGAGCATGGCGTCCATGTGCGGCGAGTGGAAGGCGTGGCTCACCGTCAGCCGCTTGCTCTTGCGATCGGCGAAGGCCTCCACGACCGCGACGGCGGCGTCCTCGTCGCCCGCGATCACCACCGACGTGGGCCCGTTGACGGCGGCGATGCTCACGCGGTCGGTCAGCAGCGGCAGGACCTCGTCCTCCGAAGCCTGCAATGCGATCATCACGCCACCACCCGGCAGCGCCTGCATCAGCCGGCCGCGCGCCGCCACCAGCGCGCACGCGTCGTCCAGGGAGAAGACGCCCGCCACGTGCGCGGCGGCGATCTCGCCGATCGAGTGTCCGGCGACGAAGTCGGGCTTCACGCCCCACGATTCGACGAGCCGGTAGAGGGCGACCTCGATCGCGAAGAGGGCCGGCTGGGTGTAGCCGGTCTGGTGCAGCAGGGCGGCTTCGGGGGTGCCCTCCTCGGCGAACAGGACGTCGAGGAGGGGGGTGTCGAGCTGTTCGTTCAGGTACCAGCAGGCGTCGTCGAGGGCGTCGGCGAACACCGGCTGGGTCTCGTACAGTTCGCGGCCCATGTCCAGGCGCTGGCTGCCCTGGCCGGTGAACAGGACGGCGGTGCGTCCGGTGGCCGGGGCGGCGTGGACGACGGCGGGGGTGTCGGTGGCGTCGGCGAGGGCGTGCAGGCCGCGGCGGAGGGCGGCGCGGTCGTCGCCGAGGACGACGGCGCGGTGGTCGAAGCGGCCGCGGGTGGCGGCGAGGGAGTGGCCGATGTCGAGGGGGTCGGCGTCGGGGTGGGTGTCGAGCCAGTCGGCGAGTCGCCGGGCGGCGGCGCGCAGGGCCTCGGGGGTCTTGGCGGACAGTGCCCAGGGCAGCGGTCCGGAAGGCTCGCCCGCCTCCCCGCCCGCCTCCTCGGCCGTCTGCCCGGCCGGCTGCGTGGAAGGCCGGTCCGCCGTGCCCGTCTCCCCGGCCGTTTCGCGGTCTTCGGCGGGCGGTTCCTCGATGATGCCGTGGGCGTTGGTGCCGCTCATGCCGAAGGAGGAGACGCCGGCCCGGCGCGGGGTCCCGGTCGCGGGCCACTCGACGGGCTCGGTCAGCAGGGAGACCGCTCCGGCCTCCCAGTCGACGTGCGGGGTCGGCGCGTCCACGTGGAGGGTCTTGGGGAGCAGGCCGTGGTGCATGGCCATGACCATCTTGATGACGCCGGCGACGCCGGCGGCGGCCTGCGTGTGTCCGATGTTGGACTTCAGGGAGCCCAGGCGCAGCGGCCGGTCGGCGGGGCGGTCCTGGCCGTACGTGGCCAGCAGCGCCTGCGCCTCGATCGGGTCGCCGAGCTTCGTGCCGGTGCCGTGGGCCTCCACGGCGTCGACGTCGGCGGCGGTGAGGCCGGCGTTGGCGAGGGCCTGGCGGATGACGCGCTGCTGGGCGGGGCCGCTGGGGGCGGTGAGGCCGTTGCTGGCGCCGTCCTGGTTGATGGCGGTGCCGCGGACGATGGCGAGGACGCGGTGGCCGTGGGCGCGTGCGTCGGAGAGGCGCTCGACGAGCAGCATGCCGGCGCCCTCGCCCCATGCGGTGCCGTCGGCGGCGGCCGCGAAGGGCTTGCAGCGGCCGTCGGGGGCGAGGCCGCGCTGGCGGCTGAAGGAGACGAACGAGCCGGGGCTGGCCATGACGGCGACGCCGCCCGCGAGGGCGAGGGAGCATTCGCCGGAGCGCAGGGCCTGGACGGCGAGGTGCAGGGCGGCCAGGGAGGAGGAGCAGGCGGTGTCGACGGTGACGGTGGGGCCTTCGAAGCCGAAGGTGTAGGCGATGCGGCCGGAGGCGACGCTGGCGGCGTTGCCGGTGACGAGGTAGCCCTCGAACCCGTCGGTGGCGTCTTCGAGCCGGGGTCCGTACTCCTGGGTTTCGGCACCGACGAAGACGCCGACCTGGCCGCCGCGCAGTGCGGCGGGGTCGACGCCGGCCCGGTCGAACGCCTCCCAGGAGGTTTCCAGCAGCAGGCGCTGCTGCGGGTCCATGGCGAGGGCTTCGCGCGGGGAGATTCCGAAGAATGCGGCGTCGAATTGGTCGGCGTCGTGGAGGAATCCGCCTTCGCGGGCATAGGTGGTGCCGGATCGGTCGGGGTTCGGGTCGTAGAGGGAGTCGAGGTTCCAGCCGCGTCCGGTGGGGAATGCGGAAATGGCGTCGGTGCCGTTGGCGACGAGGTCCCAGAGCGCTTCGGGGGAATGCACGCCGCCGGGGAATCGGCAGCCGATTCCGACGATGGCGATCGGTTCGTCGCTGCTGATGGCGGCGGTGACGGGGGCCTCGGCGGGGGTGGTCAGGCCCAGGAGCAGGGCGTGGATCCGGCGGGCGAGGTGGGCGGGGGTGGGGTGGTCGAAGGCCAGGGTGACCGGCAGGCGCAGGCCGGTGGCCGCCACGAGGCGGGCGTGCAGGTCGACGGCGGCGAGGGAGTCGAAGCCGAGGTCGAGGAAGGAGCGGTGGGGGTCGAGCACGGTGGGCGCGTTGTCGCGCAGGGCGGCGATGACGAGGGCGGAGACCCGCTCCAGCAGTGCGGTGTGCTGTTCGCCCTCGGTCAGCCCGGAGAGGTCTTCGTACCACTGCTGCGGGCTGTCGCTGTTGCTGATGTCCTGGGTTTCGCCGGCCTCGGGGGCACCGTCGATTTCGGCTGCGAAATCCTGGGACTCGTTCAACATCGCGCGCTCCATCACTCCGTGCAGAGAAACCTAAGACCGGTTATGACCCTGGCACGGGGAGTGGTGGCGCAGAAACCCCTAACGGTCCCCTAGGGGCCCCTATGCGGGTACCCCTGTTTTTGCGCTGCACGTATGCGAGTTGCGACCGCATCATAATGCCCGTGAAGAGCGGCGGGCGCAAGAATTCGGGGAATTCGAATCCCCTGGGGCCCCTAAGGGCCCCCTAGAGCGCGGGTATACGAAACGGAGGGGCGGCCGGGGGGGACCGCCCCTCCGTTTCCGGGGGTGCGCCAGTTGGTCGGTGAGGGTGCGCGGGCGGCGGCCGGGGCCGGGCCGCCGGCGCCGTCAGTGCCGGGCGGGGGCCCGTTCGACGAAGGGGGCCAGCAGGCCCGGTACGGCGTCCTCGGCGAGGGCGAGCCCGTCGGAGACGGCCACGTCGCGGACCTTGTAGACGCCGTTGCCGGCGGCCGTGGCGGCGCCCAGGGTGAGCAGGCCGGCTCGGCGCTGGAAGGCGGAGCGGGTGATGGTCCAGCCGATGATCCCGTCGCGCTGGAGGGCGGCGGTGCGGCGGGTGAAGGTGCCGGAGCGGGTCACCAGGTAGGGGCCGTGGACGGCGTGGCCGAGGCTGCGGTAGGCGTCGAAGGCGAAGGCCGCTCCGGCGCAGAACAGGACGACGGCGGTGATCCAGCCGGTGTGCACGAGGACCGGGGTGAGCCACAGCCCGAGGCCGACGAGGGGGGCGGCGATCAGGACGGACCAGATCAGGGCGCGGTTGAGCCTGCGCCGCAGGGCGGCGCGGGGGTGCGGTGCGAGCCGGGCCTCGGTGGTCGGGGAGACGCGCTCGCCGAGGACGTCGGCGGCGATCGACTGGGCCAGGGCCAGCGGTACGGGCGGGGTGAGGCGGCTGCGGCTGCTGTTCTCGTCCTCGTCGCCGAGGCCGCTGGCGACGGCCTTCAGCCGGGCGCCGCCGGCCCAGCGCAGCAGCAGGGGTTCGGCGACCTCCGCGCCGCGCAGCCGCTGCTCCTCGATGCTGACGGAGCGGGTCACGAGCAGGCCGCGGCGGACGCGGAGCAGGCCGGTTTCGGGGCGGTCGAGGTGGTAGCCGCCCCAGCCCTCTATGAAGGTGGCCGTCGAGCCCGCGACGCCGATCACGGCGATGACGGCGAGGCTGAGCAGGATCCCGTACCAGAGGGGCAGGGAGCCGAAGCGCTCCTCCAGGTCCTTGACGACGCCGAGTTCGAGCGGGTCGATCTTCATCTCGTGCAGGGTGCGGTAGACGGAGCCGACGGCGATGAAGACACCGCCGACGCCCCAGAGGGTCAGGGGCGCGTAGCGCAGCCAGGCCCAGTCGAGCCGGGCGAGGGTGGCGTCGTCGTCGGGGTCGGCGGTGGCCAGGCCCTGGCGGGCGTGGCGCAGTTCGCTGAGCCGGCGCCGCAGTTCCTCGGCGTCGTGGACGCTGAGGCCGTCGAGGGACAGGCCGCCGCCGGAGGTGGCCTGGTCGCCGGTGGCGATCTTCAGGGAGGTGAGGCCGAAGATCCGGTGGAGGGGGTTGGCGGTCAGGTCGACGCTGCGGATCCGGTCGACGGGGACGGAACGTTCGCTGTGGAAGAAGCGGCCCTTGTGGAGTTCCACCCGGTCGTCGGTGATGCGGTACCGGGTGGTGATCAGGCGCATCACGCTGATACCGGCGATGACGAGGCAGGTGATGAGGAACGAGGCGAAGGTGATCAGGACCTGGAGGTTGATCTCGCCGCCGGTGAGGACGGTGGTGGCGGCGAAGGTGGCCAGCGGTGTGGCCACGACGCTCAGGTTGACGAGGAGGAGGCGGGGGTTGAGGCGGCCCCACCCGTCGGTCTCGGCCTGGTCGGCGGGTCGTACCGCGCTGTCCTGTGTCACGTCGCGTCCCCCGGGACGGCCTGGGTGGCCCTGGTGAGCTTCTCCACGAGCTCGGTGGCGGTGCGGTGGTCCAGGCCCTTGATCTTCACGGCGCCGGCGGAGGAGGCGCTGGTGGCGGTGATCCCGGAGAGTCCGAACAGCTGCTGGAGCGGGCCGCGGAGCATGTCGACGGTCTGGACCCGCGAGAGGGGTACGACGCGCCACCGCTGCCAGAGCCAGCCGGAGGCGGCGTAGACGGCCTCGTCGGTCATCTCCCAGCGGTGCACCCGGTAGCGCCAGACGGGCATGATGCCCATGAAGAGGAGCCCGGGGACGAGTGCGACGAGGAAGAGGGGTCCGAAGACGAAGCGGGCCGGGGTGATGAAGAGCCAGAGCACGCCGAAGGTGATCGGGAGCGGCAGGGCGAAGAGGGAGGACTGGAGGGTCCACCAGCCGATGGCACGGGTCTCGACCCGGTTGCGAGGCGGACGGAGCCTCAGTTCTTGGTTGTCTAGCACTGCGTCACCCTGGTTCCTGGAGAATCTTGGATCGTCGCCGGTCAACTCGCACCGGATGGTTTTCAGTTCGCTTCCCGGTCCGCCGCGACCGGTTCCCGCTCGGTCGGTACGGCGCGCAGCCGGGACAGCAGGACGGCGGCCCGGGCCACCACCATGGACAGCGACATCAGGGCGAGCGAGCTCGTGAGGGCCTCGCCGCCGCTGAGTTGGTAGTCGGTGGTAAAGCGCGTGATGCCTGCGCCGTACCAGTGCTCGCAGCCGTAGGCGAAGAGGATCTGGGCTCCGAAGAGGAGGGCCCAGATGGCCGCGTGGCCCGGTCCGCCGACGCTGCGGACGTCTCCCGCGGTGTCTCGGTGGGCGGTGAGCAGGGAGCTCGCGACGAGTCCGCAGATGCCGCCCACGCCGATGGCGGCGAGGTGCAGCGACATGTCGTTGCCGGCCGTCGGGAAAGAGTGTACGCAGAGACCGGTGACGACGACGGCCACCAGTGTGGGGCCCGCGATCCTCAGTGCGGTGATGCGCCGGTTGCCGGAGTCGGTCGCGAGGATGAAGGCCAGGATCGTCGCGCTGGTGATGACCGCCGTCGTGAACTGGCCCACGTGACCGAACCCGCCCTTTCCGCACTGCCTCGAAATCCGTTGTCGCGGTTCTCCTTCCGCTGCTTCCAACGTAGGCGGGGCGCCGCGGCCCGGGTGCCGACCGATCGGTGGGACCGGCTGTCAACCGTTCGACGGACACGGGCGGGGCTCGTGGTAGGACTGGTGCCGTGCAGATATACACGCAGGAGGAGGTCCCCTGGAAGGGCCCCGGTCGCGGGTTCGACTCCGGGGGCCGCTGGTTCGGCCTGTGGGACGGCTATTTCGCCGTCTCCTACCTCGTCACGGTCGTCTTGTTGTTCGCCTCGGGTGAGGACCAGGTCAACCGGGCCCTCGCGATCGGTGCGCTGACGCTGATCGTGCCCTGGTACGCGGGTCTCGGCCGCAGGCCGATGATCGACCGGACGAAGGGGCGGCGCAATCTGGTCTTCTCCGCCGGTCTGTTCCTGCTGTTCGCCACCTCCAGCACGCTGGATCTCGGGGGTTCCTTCGCGTTGTTCGCGGTGGTGCCGATGCTGATGATGAGCCTGCCGATGCCGCCGGCGATCGTGCTGGTCGTCCTGGCCAACCTGTGGCCGGTGACGGTGGTGTGGCTGCGGGGCGGGGAGTTCGACCCGCACATCCTCTCGGTGCTGCCGATCTCGCTGCTGGGCATCGCCCTGTCGGTGCTGCTGGGCCTGTGGATCACGCGGGTGGTGCAGCAGAGTTCCGAGCGGGCCGAGATGATCGACGAGCTGCGGCGCAGCCGCGAGCGTGAGGCGCACCTGTCCCATCAGGCCGGCATCTCGGCCGAACGGGAGCGTCTGGCGCGGGAGATCCACGACACCCTGGCGCAGAGCCTGACCAGCATCATCAGTCTGGTGCAGGCCGCCGAGTCGGAGGTGGTGGACAATCCCGCGCGGGCGCACGAGCGGCTCGGGCTGGCGGGGCGGGTGGCCCGTGACAGTCTGGCCGAGGCCCGGGGTTTCGTCTCGAAGCTGACTCCGCCGGCGCTGCGGGAGAGTTCGCTGGTGCAGGCCGTACGCCGGCAGGCCGACCTGCTGCGCGAGGAGACGGGGCTGGTGGTGCGGTGCACGGCCGGCGGCGAGGAGCAGCCGCTGCCGATGGTGGTGAGCGTGGTGCTGCTGCGTGCGGCGCAGGAGGCGTTCGCGAACGTGCGCAAGCATGCGCGTGACGCCCGGGAAGTCGAGGTACGGGTGGCGTACGCGCCGCGGGAGGTACGGCTCGTGGTGCGGGACGACGGCGCGGGATTCGCGGTGGACGCCTGCCGGGAACCCGGGCCCGAGGAGGCCGGGGACGAAGCGCACAGCGGGGGTTTCGGGCTGCTCGGGATGCGGGCCCGGGTGGCGGAGATCGGTGGAACGGTACGGGTGGAGAGCGGCCCGGGTGAGGGCACGACCGTCGAGGTGACGGTGGCGCTGGGCCCGGTGGGAGAGGAGTCGGACGATGACTGAGCGCGACCCGATCGGGGTGCTGCTGGTCGATGACCATCCGGTGGTGCGGGAGGGTCTGTCGGCGATGCTGGAGCTGGACCCGGGCATCCGGGTGGTGGGGCAGGCCGGCTCGGGCGAGGAGGCGGTGGTGCAGGCGGGCCGGCTGCGGCCGGAGATCGTCCTGCTCGACCTGCGGATGGGCGCGATGGACGGGGTGGCGGCGACGGGGCACATCCTGCGGGAGTCGCCGCGCACCAAGGTGGTCATCGTGACCACGTACGAGGACGACGCCGACATCCTGCGCGCGGTGGAGGCGGGTGCGGCGGGCTATCTGCTGAAGGGCAGCTCGCGCGAGGAGCTGGTGCGGGCGGTGAAGGCGGCGGCGCGCGGCGAGACGGTGCTGACGCCGTCGCTGGCGCCGAAGCTGTTCCGGGCCCGGGTGGCGGAGCCGCCGGTGCTCTCCGAGCGGGAGCGGGAGGTCCTCCAGCTGGTCAGGGAGGGCCGGACCAACGCGGACATCGGGCGGCGGCTGTTCATCAGCGAGGCGACGGTGAAGACGCATCTGCTGCGGTCGTTCAAGAAGCTGGCGGTGTCGGACCGTACGGCGGCGGTGATGGCGGCCCTGGAACGGGGCCTGCTGTCCTGACCGCCGGGCGCCCCGGTGCCCCGCGCGGGGCGCCGGGCCCGGACGCGCGGACGCACCGCGCGGGCGCGGGCGGGCAGCGCGGTGCGGGGGCCGGGGGCCCGGGGTCGCACGGCCCCGGGCACCCGGCCCCCTTTTTTCTTGCATCGGGCTCCCCGCACGGGGCCCGCGTCGGGGGCTGCCTCAGGCGATGCCGGGCAGGCTGAGGTCCCACAGCCGGCCGGGCAGGTCGCGGCGTCGTTTGACCTTCAGCTTGCGGTAGATCCGGGTCAGGTGCTGTTCGACCGTGGAGACGGTGACGTAGAGCTTCGTGGCGATCTCGCGGTTGGTGTGGCCGCGCGCCGCCAGCAGCGCCACCCGGGCCTCGGCCTCGGACAGCACCTCGGCCTCCTTCGGCGGTTCCGCCTCGCGCCCGGCCACCACGGGAGCGCTCTCTCCGTCGCCCCGGCCGGGGGTGAACTCCTGGCACAGCGGCTGCGCCCCGCAGGACTTGGCGACGTGCCAGGCCTTGCGTACGAGCATCCGGGCCCGGTTGAAGTCGCCGGCGGCGCGGTAGGCGCTGCCCAGTTCGCCGAGGGTCCGGGCCAGTTGGAGCCGGTCCTCGCCCTGCTCCAGGGCGTCCACGGCCTCGGTGAGCCGCTTCAGCCGGTAGGCGAGGTCGCCGCTGGTACGGGCCAGCGCGAAGAGCAGGGCCCCGCGCGGCCTGCCGCCGGCCGGGACCGCCTCGCGCCCGCGCTGCTGCTCCACGTACTCCCGGGCACGCGCCACGTTGCCGATGGCCAGCCACGCCTCGGCGGCGTCCAGCCGCCACGGCGCCGGTTCGGCGGCCTCCATGTCCCAGGCCCGCATGAGTTCCCCGCAGGTGAGGAAGTCGCGCAGGGCGGCGTGGTAGCGGCCGGTGGCGAGGTGGCAGCGGCCCCGGGCGCGCAGGTAGTGCAGGCCGAGCCGGGTCTCCAGCATGGTCTCGGGCACGGGCTGTTCGAGCAGGCTCATGGCCTCGTCGATGTTGCCCATCTGGGTCTCGGCCTCGATGAGGACGCCCAGTGGCAGGGCGACGCCCACGCCCCAACACTGCACGGAGATCAGGGACATGGACTGGCGGGCCTGGGCGGCCGCACCCGGCAGGTCGCCCTGGCGCAGGGAGACCTCGGCGCGCACCGCGCCGAGCGCCGCCTGCCAGGTCGGGGCGTTGTGGGCGGAGCACTCGCCGAGCAGCCGGTCGATCCAGGTCAGGGCCAGGTCCAGGCGGCCGGCGTAGACGAGGGTCAGGACGGCGAGGACGAGGGGGGTCAGGGTGCGGTCGCTGAGGTGGTAGCGCTGCAGGACCCGGGTGGCCTCGGCGACGGCGGCTTCGCCGTGGCCGCCGCGCAGCGCGGTCCGCATGGCCTCGGCGGCCGGTACGTGGGCGTCGTCGGGCATCTCGTGGGCGGCGGTCGCGGCGAGCCGGCCGGTGGCCGGGGTGCGGGTCGGGCCGGGGGCGGCGGTGTCCGCGGGCTCGGCGGTGGCGAAGACGTCCCGTACCGGGGGGCTGATGACGCAGAGCCAGTCCTGGGCGGCGGCGAGCGTACCGGGTTCGTAGGCGGCGGGGTGGCCGCTCTCGCGCGCCTGGTCTGCGTCGTTCTGCAGGCGGCGTATCTCCTCGGCGGCCTGCCGGGCCTCGCCCATCCAGGCCAGGCAGGACACGGCGTGCAGGAGGTCGCGGTCGGTGAGGCGGCCGGCGCAGAACTCGCGGGACAGCTGGCGCAGGTGGCTTTCGGCGGCGACCGGGCTGCTGCGCCAGACGATGCTGACCAGGCGGGACTTCAGGGCGGTGCGCAGGGAGCCCTCGGGGCAGGAGTCGACGGCCAGCTGCCCGCAGCTGAGGGCGAGTTCGGGGTCGCCCTCGACGAGGGCGTATTCGGCGGCGTCCTGCAGGACGGGGATCGCCCAGTCCTCGACGGGCTTGCGGGCGGCCAGCAGGTGGCGGGCCACGTCGAGGGCGGCGGCGCCTTCCTGGTGCAGCAGCCGCGCGGCGCGCTGGTGGAGGGCGGACAGCGCTCCGGGCGGGGTCGCGGTGAGGACGGCGCTGCGGGTCGCGGCCTCGCGGAAGGCGCCGTCGCGCAGGATCCCGCAGCGTCCCAGGTCCTGGAGGGCCAGTTCGGCGGTCTTGACGTGTACGTCGGTGATGCGGCTGAGGAGGGCGGGCGGGCAGGCGTCGCCGAGGACGGCGATGCCCCGGGCGACGGCCGGCATCTCGGGGTCGCCGCGGTGGAGGCAGTCCAGGACGGCGCGTTCGAAGGTCTCGGCGGGGCGCAGCGGCTGGAAGGGCTCGCTGTCGCCGAGGGCGGCCAGGCCGTCCTCCAGCAGTGCCTTGACCAGCAGCGGGTTGCCGCCGGTGGCCTGCTGGCAGTCGGCGGCGAGGCGCTGTGCGGCGGCGCCGGTGAAGTGGCCGGCGAGCAGGCGGCCGGTGCCTTCGGTGCTGAGCAGGGGGAGGCGCAGGGTGGTGCAGTTGGGCTGGCGCTTGAGTTCGGCGTGGAAGTCGAGTTGGGCGGGCAGCAGGCGGACGGCCTCGGTGAGGACGATCAGGACGCCGGCCTGACGGACCCTGCGGGCCAGGCAGAGCAGGAAGGCGCGGGAGAGTTCGTCGCCGTGGTGGACGTCGTCGACGGCGATGACGACGGTGCGGTCCCGGGCGATCCGCAGGAGCGAGGCGCAGACGTGGGGCAGTACGCGCATGCCCGACTCGACGGCGCTCGCGGCGTCTTCGCCGTCCGTCGCGCGGTCGCTGACCGCGTCGAGCAGGGCGGTGGCCTCGGCGTGGACCGCGGGGTCCAGGGGGGCGGCGCTGTCGAGGATGCGGCGCAGGATGCCGAAGGGGAGGTAGCGCTCGGCGCGGGAGCCGGCCGCTTCGAGGACCAGGGCCCCTTCGGACAGGGCGTGTTCGGTGAAGCATTCGAGCAGGCTCGTCTTACCGCCGGCGATGGCGCCGCTGATGACGGCGACGCGTCCGCGGCCCCGGCGGGCGCTGTCGAGCAGGTCGCCCAGCGTCTCCCACTCGTGCTCGCGCTCGACCAGCCTTGCCTCCACGCTGTTCCCTTCACCCGGACCGCCTGAGCCTGCCCTGCACTGCACTGCTTCGTGCCTCCTCGCGCCCCGCCGGCCGGGCGGGGCGGTTCGGGGTCGCCCGGGGCGGGCCGGCACCCCCTCCGTGCGGGGAGGGGGTGCCGGGCGCGCCTCGGGTCCCGTTCGTCCGTTCAGCGCCGGGCGCGCCGTCAGTCGTACGGCTCCCCGCCCGGTGTACGGTTCAGCCCCTGGGGGTGGTGACCGCTGCGATCTCCTCAGAAACGATCTTCAAGATACGCGCCTGATGCCGGGCGAGAAAGAAATGTCCGCCGGGAAAACGGTGGATGGCGAATTCACCGCGGGTGTGCGCTTCCCAGGCTTCCGCTTCCTCGCCGCTGGTGCGGGGGTCGGACTCGCCGGTCAGCACGGTGATCGGGGCGCCGATCGTTTCGTCGGCCGCGGCCCGGTAGTTCTCGATCGCCGTGTAGTCACTGCGAATGGCGGGGAGCACCATGCGCAGAATCTCCTCGTCGCCGAGAATGGCGGCATCTGTCCCGCTGAGCTCGCGCATTTCGGCGACGATGCCGTCATCGTCGCGCAGGTGCACGGATTCCTGGCGGAAACTCGACGGTGAGCGCCGGCCGGACGCGAAGACGCGGACGGGGTCGACGCCGTGGTCACGCTCCAGGCGGCGGGTCACCTCGAAGGCGAGGACGGCACCCATGCTGTGGCCGAAAAACGCCAGGGGCTTGTCCGTCCAGGGCAGAAGTGCGCTGGTCAGGGCGTCGGCGTAGGCGCCGATGTCGGTGATGCCGGGCTCGTGCCGGCGGTCCTGGCGTCCGGGGTACTGGACGCTGACGACGTCCAGCCCGGGGGCCAGGGCCTGGGACATGGGGAAGTAGAAAGAGGCGGATCCGCCGGCGTGCGGGAGGCAGACCAGTCGGATCGGGCTTTCGTCCGCCGCGTGATAGCGGCGGATCCAGCCGTCGGCATTCCTGTTGTCGATCAAGGGATGAAAACTCCGTGTTCCAGTCCGGAGCAGCACACGGGCTCGACAATCCAAGCCCATTTGCGGCTTCCGCACACGCGTTCCGTTGCCCCATGTCTAGCAGAGCGCCAATCCTGCCAGTACCCCTAGATTGGAACCCCTATGACGGCCGGAAATCGCCTGTGCGCCCGACACCTGGCCGAAACTGTACGTAATTCAACTGTTGAAAGCGGCGAGTATCTCCTGGCCAGAGGGACGGCGGAGGCCCGGTGGAGGAGGTGCTCGCAGCCGCGGTTCCTGGGTAGGGCCCCGGCATGACTGACGTACAGCGCGGCAAGGGGTACACCCGCGACAGCCGCTACATCACCACCCGGATCACCGCCGACGGGCGCGACGGCTTCCCGGTGGAGTCCGGCCGCTACCGCCTCGTGGTCAGCCGCGCCTGCCCCTGGGCGCA
Organism: Streptomyces sp. NPDC004667; assembly: GCF_040609475.1. Classification (NCBI taxonomy): domain Bacteria; kingdom Bacillati; phylum Actinomycetota; class Actinomycetes; order Kitasatosporales; family Streptomycetaceae; genus Streptomyces; species Streptomyces sp. NPDC004667. The sequence continues at coordinate 23,034 of NZ_JBEXKC010000061.1, forward strand.
CCGCGCGGTGATCATCCGCCGGCTCCTCGGGCTGGAGGAGGCCCTGCCCATGGCCGTGGCCGGCCCCACGCACGACGCCCGCAGCTGGACCTTCGACCTCGACCCGGGCGGCCGCGACCCGGTGCTCGGCATAGAACGCCTCCAGGAGGCGTACCTCGCCCGCGACCCCGACTACGACCGGGGCATCACCGTACCGGCGATCGTGGACGTGCCGACCGGCCGGGTGGTCACCAACGACTACGCGCAGATCACCTTCGACATGATGCTGGAGTGGACGGCCCACCACCGCCCCGGCGCACCGGATCTGTACCCGGAGGCGCTGTGGCCGGAGATCGACGCCATCGGCGCGGAGATCTACACGGACGTCAACGACGGCGTCTACCGCACCGGGTTCGCCAAGTCCCAGGAAGCCTACGGCGCGGCGTACGAGCGTCTCTTCGCGCGCCTCGACCGGCTCTCCGAGCGGCTGGAGCACTCCCGTTACCTCGTCGGCGAGACGATCACCGAGGCGGACGTCCGGCTGTTCACCTCGCTCGTGCGCTTCGACGCGGTCTACCACGGCCACTTCAAGTGCAACCGGCAGAAGCTCGCGGAGATGCCGGTGCTGTGGGCCTACGCCCGGGACCTGTTCCAGACACCCGGCTTCGGGGACACGGTCGACTTCGACCACATCAAGCAGCACTTCTACCTCGTCCACAGCCACATCAACCCGTCCGGGATCGTTCCCGACGGCCCCGACCCGTCGGGCTGGCTCGAACCGCACGGCCGGGCGGCGCTGGGCGGACGCCCCTTCGGGGACGGCACCCCGCCCGCGCCCCCCTCCCCTACCGAGGCCGTCCCGTCCGGAAATTGACCGGCCCGTGTCGGTGGTGGATGCGAGGATCGGCGCGGCGCCGGGCATCCGGCCGCACTGGAGGGGGACGGGCATGGACAGCCGGAACACGTACGCATGGCCACGAGAAGCGACCGGCACGGACGCCACGACGCTGGAGCGGTGGCTGGCCGGCCACGGCTGGGAGGTCGACCCGACCGTCTTCATGGCGGGTGCGCGCGGCCCGGCGGTCCAGATCCGGCGGATCGGCGCGGCCTGGCAGGACGGTGAGCCCGGCCTGCTCGTCCTGCCCGGTGAGACGGTGGAGTTCGACGGGGCCCGGATGCGCACCGCGCGCGGCCCGGTACCCGCGGCGGCCGTGGCCCCGTAGCCCGCGGCGCGCCGGCCGGCCGCACCGCGCGCCGGCCGGCCGTCCGCGCTCATCGTTCTTCGCCCCGGCCCGGGGCGGTCGCCGCGGTGCTCCTGCGCAGCCGGCCGCGGCGGACCGCCTCCAGGATGACCTTGATGACCAGGCCGAACACGGCCAGGTCAGCGAGCATCTGCGCGGTGACCAGGAGCTGCGCCGCTTCTGATTTCGCCGTGATGTCGCCGAAGCCGACGGTGGCGAACACCGTGACGGTGAAGTAGATCCCGTTGGTGTGGGACAGGCTGCTGCTGAAGCTGCCGGGAGACTGCGCGGCCAGGGTGACGTAGGCGGCCGCGAACAGCAGCAGGAAGAACGGGATGCTCGTGGCCAGGGCCTCCAGGGCCCGCAGCCCCGGGTAGCGCGAGCGGAGGATCGCACGGACCTGGACGGCGACCAGGCCGGCGAACCCCGCCAGACCGGTGAGCAGCACGGTGGCGGCGACAGCCATCGAGGAGTGGTCCAGGGGCAGCACGTAGTACAGGGTCACCAGGGCGGCGACGACGCCGCATCCACGCAGCATGCTCCAGAGGACCTGCCGGAGAGAGGGCCGGGGCTCTGGTTGGTCCTGGGCGGCCGGTGCCGCAGCGGCGGTCATGATGTCCTCCCGGCACGGTCGAGGGGCTACGGGCGGGTTTGCCCGCACAGGTCTTCCAGCCGCCGCATCGAGCGGTGGAACAGCGTGTCGATGTGGCGGTGGCCGGCTCGCAGCAGGCGGTCTACGGGCGGTCCGGCATCGACGGCGAGCGTCCAGCCGACGGTGGTTCCCGCGTCCGGGGAGGGGACCAGGGTCCATTCTTCGATCACGGCCGCGACGCCGGGCACATTGGCTTCGTGGACGCGGTAGGCGAAGTGCCGGCCGGGGTCCCAGGCAATCACCCGTTCGCGGGCCCTGATGACGCGGTACAGACGGAAGAAGCGTGTGCTGCCGATGCCGTGGGGGGGCTGGTCCTCGTAGTGGACGTCGTTGGCCGGGCCGAACCAGCGGGGCCAGTTCTCCGGGTGTAGCGCGAGCTGGTCGAAGACGGCTTCGGCGGACGCCTTGACCGTCCGGGTGCAGTGCCGCCGGAAGCGGGCGCGCTCGGTGAACGCGAGGTCTTCGGGACGCAGCTCGTACTTCACGGTATCTCCGGCCCTTCCCATGACGGCTCGGCCGGGCCGCGGGACCGGCCCGTCCGGGGCGCACGCGCCGTCACCATCCTCGCCCGGCGCGGGGCGGCTCTCAGCTCTGCTGCGTCCGATGGGATGACTGAGGGCGGCATCGGTCTAGCGGCCAGGACCGCCGGGGGACTTTTCTCAGGTCGGAGGCAGTCGCCCAGAACACCGAGGAGGTCGAGGGATGGCAGTTTCGTTCAACGGTGTGATCCAAGAGGACATCAGGCAGTCGGTGCCGGACTGGGAGCCCTACAAGCAGCCCCAGGCTCCCGATGGCGCGCCGAACGTGCTGTACGTGGTGTGGGACGACGTCGGCTTCGGCACGTTCGACATCTTCGGCGGGCTCGTGGAGGTCCCGGCGATGCGCCGGCTCGCCGAATCGGGGGTGAAGTTCACCAACTTCCACACCACCGCGCTGTGCTCACCCACGCGCTCGTCCCTGCTGACCGGGCGGAACGCGACCAGCAACGGCATGGCCTGCGTCGCCGAGATGACCAGCGGCTTCCCGGGCTCCAACGGGCGCATCCCGTTCGAGAACGCGAGTCTGGCGGAGGTCCTGGTCGAGCGCGGCTGGAACACCTACGCGCTGGGCAAGTGGCACCTGGTCCCCTCGGACGAGGCCAACATGGCCTCCTCGAAGCGGCACTGGCCGCTCGGCCGCGGCTTCGAACGCTTCTACGGGTTCCTGGGCGGCGAGGCCGACCAGTACTACCCCGACCTCTGCTACGACAACCACCCGGTCGAGCCGCCGTACACCCCGGAACAGGGCTACCACCTGTCCAAGGACCTGGTGGACCGGACGATCCAGTTCATCCGGGACGCCAAGGTCATCGCCCCGGAGAAGCCCTGGTTCACGTACTTCTGCCCGGGTGCGGGCCACGCCCCGCACCACATCTTCAAGGAGTGGGCGGACAAGTACGCGGGGAAGTTCGACGACGGCTACGAGGTGTACCGCCGCATGACGCTGCAGCGGCAGATCGAGCTGGGCATCCTGCCCGAGGGCACCGAGCTCACGCCGATCAACCCGCACGGCGAACCGGAGGCCACCGGCCCCCAGGGGCAGCCGTGGCCGGGCACGGACTTCGTCCGCCCGTGGGACTCGCTGAGCGCCGAGGAGAAGCGCCTGTTCGCCCGGATGGCCGAGGTCTTCGCCGGCTTCGTCTCCTACACCGACGCACAGATCGGGCGCCTGCTGGACTACCTGGAGGAGTCCGGGCAGCTGGAGAACACCATCATCATCGCGGTCTCGGACAACGGCGCCAGCGCCGAAGGCGGTCCGAACGGCTCGATGAACGAGAACAACTTCTTCAACGGCGTACCCGACGACATCACCGAGAACCTGCGCCACCTCGACGACCTGGGCAGCCCGAAGACCTACAACCACTACCCGACCGGTTGGGCGTGGGCGTTCAACGCCCCGTTCAAGTACTGGAAGCGCTGGGTGTCGTACGAGGGCGGCATCGCCGACCCGATGATCATCTCCTGGCCCAAGGGCATCAAGCAGAAGGGCGAGGTCCGGCACCAGTACTGCCACGCCATCGACATCGTGCCGACCGTCTACGAGATGCTCGGCGTCCAGCCGCCGGACATGGTCGGGGGCGTGGCGCAGAATCCGATCGAGGGCGCCAGCCTCCGCAAGGTGATCGAGGACGCCCGGGCGCCCGAACCGCGGCAGACGCAGTTCTACACCATGCTCGGCACGCGCGGGATCTGGCACGACGGATGGCACGCCGCCACCGCACACCCCCCGGCCCCCTCCAACTGGAGCCACTTCGAGCAGGACACCTGGGAGCTGTACAACCTGCGCGAGGACCGCTCCGAGAACCGGGACCTGGCCGCCCGGAACCCGGAGAAGCTCGACGAGCTCAAGCGTCTGTGGTCGTCGGAGGCCACCAAGTACCACGGCCTGCCGCTGGACGACCGCAGCCCGGTGGAGATCCTCAACACGCCCCGGCCGCAGCTCTCCAAGCCCCGTGACCGGTACGTCTACTACCCGGGCTGCGCCGGGGTGCCCGAGGCGGTGGCGGTCAACATCCGGGGCCGGTCCTACTCGATCGTCGCCGATGCGCATCTGGAGACGCCCGAGGCCCGTGGCGTCCTCTTCTCCCACGGCGGGCGCTTCGGCGGCCACAGCATGTACCTGATGGACGGGCATCTGCACTACGTCTACAACTGGCTCGGGCGCATGGAGCAGAAGGTCAGCTCACCGGCGCCGGTCGGTACCGGAGACCTCACCTTCTCGGCGGTGTTCCGGGCGGGCAAGCGCGACGAGCAGGGCAGTACGCACGGCAGCCTGGCCCTCTACGTGGGCGAACGGAAGGTCGCCGAGGCCGACATCCAGACCCAGCCGGGCAACTTCTCGCTGGTCGGGGAGGGTCTCGCCATCGGCGAGGACAGCAGTCAGCCGGTGTCCAGCGACTACGAGACGCCGTTCGCCTTCCTCGGCGGCACGATCAGGCAGGTGGTGGTGGACGTCAGCGGTGAAGCCTTCAGCGATGTGGAGAAGGAACTCATCGGCATGTTCCACCGCGACTGACGCCGGCCGCCGGCCGCCGAGGCTGCCGCGCCACCCGTCCCGTACGCCTTCGGGCCGGGTGGCGCGCCCGGCGGACGCTCGCGGCCGGCCCGGGCGGGCGGCGGCCGCGGGCCGGTGTCGCCCCCCTCACCGGCCCTCCCGGGGCGCGGCGCCCGCGGCGCAGCGGAAGCCCTGGTGGCCGGTGCTGCTGTCGGGGGTGCTGGAGCCGCGGGCGGCCACCCGGTAGCGGCGGCAGTAGGAGGCATGGCACAGGTACGACCCGCCACGCAGTGCCCGGACCGTGCCGAGCACGGGGCCCGTGGGATTCTCGCGCGGGCTGCTCGCGTAGTAGTCCGGCGCGTACCAGTCGGCGCACCACTCCCACACGTTGCCGCACGTGTTGTGCAGGCCGTGTCCACCGGGTGGGTAGGCGGCCACCGGAGCCGTGCCGTACCAGCCGTCCGGCCGCGTGTGCCGGTCGGGGAACCGGCCCTGCCACACGTTCATCCGGCGCTCGCCGCCCGGCTCCAGGTCGTCGCCCCACGGGAACGCGGCCTGCTCCAGGCCGCCGCGGGCGGCGTACTCCCACTCCGCCTCGGTCGGCAGCCGTTTGCCCGCCCACGCCGCGTAGGCGCAGGCGTCGTTCCAGGAGACGTGCACCACCGGGTGGTCCGCCCGGCCGGCGAGGTCGGAACCGGGCCCTTCCGGATGCCGCCAGGAGGCACCGTCGACCTGACGCCACCAGGGGGCCGCGGCAACGGCCCGGGTATCGGGGAAGCCGCTCGGCAGCAGCCCGGTGAAGACGAAGGACCAGCCGATCCGTTCCGCTTCCGTGAGGTATCCGGTCGCGGCCTCGAAAGCCCCGAAGTCGGCGTTGGAGACGGCACAGCGGTCGATCCAGTACGGATCGAGCGACACCTCGTGCACCGGCCCCTCGCCGTCGCCCCGGACCGCCCACCTGTCCCGGGAGCCCATCAGGAAGACGGCCCCTTCCAACCGCACCATGCCCTCGCGGCCGGCAGCAGTGCCGGCGGCGGCGCCGGCGGCGGAGACGTACGGGGCACGCCCGGCCGGCCCGGCCGCTGCCGTTCCGGAGGGACGCGCAGGGCCGCAGCAACCGGAGCGCAGCTCACCGCCGGACATGGACCAGCCTCCACGGAGATCGGGATCACCGCGATTCTGGGGCAGCGGGTGACCGGAGACGGGCAACGACACGTCCGCCCCTCCGTCGGGTGCGCGCGCGGTGATCAGTGGGTACGCAGGACGGCGTACGCCTCCCTCACGGTGGGGAACGCACGCAGCTTCCGGGTGGCGCCGTCCTGGTAGGGATTGGCGCGCAGGGTGGCCAGGACCGATGCGCGAGGGCGTGCGAGAACCAGCTCGCAGTCCCGGGCCCGCAGGTCGACGGTGAGCTGGGCCAGGATCTCCGCCCCGGTGGCATCCACGTGGAAGACGGCCCCCGCGTCCAGGACCACGTACCGGGGGTACGGCGACCGGGCCGCCGCCAGGGTCAGGACCCTGTCGTGGATGCGGCCCGCGTTGGCGAAGAACAGCGGTGCGTCCACCCGGTAGATCAGGACGTCCGTGTCGGCGGACTCGCCGGGGGCCGCCTCGTGGGGCGCCCCGTCACCGGTGACGGCGAGCTCGGCGTCGTGCGGCCACGCGACCCGGCGGAGCAGCTGTAGCAGCGCGAGGATGACGGCGACCAACAGGCCGTTCAGGACCCCGAGAGCCAGGACGGCGACCATGGTGGCCACGGCGAGCCACGCCTCGGTACGCCAGCCGGCCCACAGTTGTCCGAACCCCGTGACGTCGATCAGGTTCGAGGCGGACACGATGACGACCGCGGCCAGCACCGTCTTCGGCAGCAGCTCGATCACCGGGCCCGTGGTGAGCAGCGCGATCACCACGAAGCCGGCACCGGCCAGCTGGAACAGCTGCGAGTGCGCTCCCGCCCCCTGGGCGGACAGGGTCCGCTGGGTGCTCGCCATCGGCGCGAATCCGCCCAGGAAGCCCGATCCCGCCCCTGCCGCACCCACGGCGACCGACTCCCGGACCAAGGAGACCTGCCCCTCGGCGGCCGCCGTCCGGTGCAGGACCGCCACGCCCTCGATCGAGGCGATCATGGCCATTCCCGCCGCGGTCGGCAGCAACGCCCACACGTCCCCCGCGCTCACCTGCGGCCAGGCCGGTACGGGCAGACCGCCCGAGATGCCACCGGTCATCGCCACGCCCCGGGCGGCCAGCCCTGCCGCGGCCGACACGATGATCGCCACCACGCACACCACGGGCGTGGCGGGTACGGCGCGCAGGGCGGGAACGGCATGGAAGACCTTCTTGAGCACGACGAGGGCGACCAGGGAGGAAAGGCCCACGACCGCGGTCACGGCCTGGACCTGGTCCAGGTTCGTGAGCACCTCCCACAGCTTCACCATCGGCCGGTCGCTGTGGGTCGGCACGCCCAGCAGGGTTCCCACCTGGCTGGCCATCACCTGCACGGCCGTCCCGGCCAGGTATCCGAGCACCACGGGCCCCGACATGAAGGTGGTCAGGCCCCGCAGACGTCCGGGGAGCAGCAGCAGGACCCCCGTCATCAGCGCCAGGCACGCCGCCAGCGCCACGGCACGTCCGGCGTCGCCTCCGGAGCGGCCGGTCACCGCGGCGAACGTCATGATCGCCATGGTGGACGACGGGCCGACGGCCACCAGCCGGGTGGAAGTCACCAGGGCGAAGACCACCATGGCCCCCAGCGCGGTGTACAGGCCGGCGGCCGGGTTCAGCCCCGCCACCTGCCCGTAGCCCAAGGCCTGGGGCACCAGCGTCACCGAGACCGCGAACCCGGCCACGATGTCGCCGCGCACCCCGCGCCAGGAATATCGCTGCAGCTGCCCCAGCAGCGGCACCGCCTCCGCCGCGGACATCCGACGTCTCGTCACCCCCCCATTGTCGGGACCGCGCATCCCCGGTCCGGGAACGAACCGCGCGAGGCCGTGAGCTTCGCCGTCACGGCCCATGCCCGCCCATCGGCGGACATCCCGCGGGCCGATGGGCACTCTGGTCCGTTCGGACCTCTTGGGATGTCCTGACATTGGCGACGGGTCGATGAGGGGGTAGGGACCCGGACATGCACATGGCTGGGGAGGTCCTGCCGCGATCATGGCTCAGCGATGCGATCGGCTGGCTGGCGGGATGGGTGGAGGCCGGCGGCGCACAGAACACCTTCATCGGCGCGGCGTGGGCCTTCGCACGCTTTCTGGCGGCACTGGCCCGAAGCGGCAAGAGGACCGGAAACTACAGCCGGACCCGCCTGGACCTGAGCAGGTTCATCGCTTTCGGACTGGAGTTCCCACTGGCGGCCGATGTGCCGAGAAGGGCAGACCCTTGTCCCGGGCGCGGCCACTTCGGCCACCGACTCCCCGGCCGACACGTGGACCGCGTAGAGCGGCGAGCCGGCCACCCTGGTGAGCTGGACGGTGCGGTGGGTGGCCTCGGCCTCCTGCAGCACCTTGCGAACCGCACCGCGATGGCGCGGATCGCTCTCCCCGCGCGCCAGGGCCTGCTCGACCAGCACGTCGATGGCGATGCCCTTCTCCCCATGCCTTCGTGTACCAGGCGTCCAGGCCAGCCCGGAGGAATTGGCCTGGCGACTGGACCGCGAAATCGTTGATCGTCGTCGTACCACCCCAAGCGGCGGCTCGCGTCCCAGTCTCGAACGTGTCCGACGCGAAGGTGCTACCGAACGGCAGCTCCATGCGCGTGTGCGCATCAACCCCACCCGGGATCACATGCTTCTGGGCGGCACCGATCACTCGGTGGGCGGTCCAGCCATGGCTGCCAGCGGTCGTCTTGGCCACGACGCGGCCGTCCTCGATCAGAACATCCGCGTGCAGCTCTTCGGCCGCGGTGATCACGAGGCCACCGGTGATGAGAGTTCTGGTCATACCCGAGGAATCCCTTCCCGTCAGAATGCCGGAGTCGCAGGGCCACCGACGGGATGTCGCACGAAAAGCGGTATCCCCGTCAGCCGCCGCAGCCAGCGCCATGCCGGCATCTCGCGATGCCATACCCCTCATCGCTCACCACGCAGCCTCCGCACCGACTTGGTCGTCGAGTCCCCGTGAGAATTCCTGGTCACGCGAGCCAATGAAACTCTTGCCCCCGGATGACTCCCTCCGGTGTCGCGTAGCCGCCGCCCCCGCCCGCCGCGCGGACGGTGGCCGTCGAGCGGCACCGATGCCTGCTCAACCTCCGCCATCCAGTGGCCTGTGTCGGCCGCCGAGCATGTGCACCAGGGTGCGGCCGGGTCTCATCGAAGGCCCGGCAGATGTCCGGGCTCGGCACCGCAGTGCCCTTCGGCCAGAGACTGCGGACGTAGCCGGGGGCGAAGCCCGTCCACTGGCCCTTCCCACCCCAGGCGCGGCGGGGCTAGATCATCTCTGCACCCCGGCATGGACGCCCCCACTGCTCTGACGCGGCTGGCTCTTCCTCCGTCCCCACGAGTCATAGCGATCCAAGCCCAATTACCGCCCTCTGGCCAAAGCCCGAATCGGCGATCAAGGTACCGTGCCATGTCCGGGTGAACATCGCCTGATTGGGGGGCGCAGAGCATGGAACTGACGGCAGAGATTGCCGCGTATCGGGCGGGCAACGGGGATCCGGGACGTCTGGTGGGTGAGTTCCGGCGGGCTGCGCTTCTTGTTCCTCTCGCCAACGAGTCCGCAGGCGGGCTGATGTCTGCCGTTTCAGGTGGTATCCGGTGGCTGTACGCGTTCACGGATAAGGAGTCACTCGGTCGGTTCGCCGAGGCGCGTGGGGAGGCCGGGAGGGAGTGGCCGTACCTGGCGATCCTCGGTGCGCGGCTTGTGGATGCGGTGGTGCCCGCGGTGGATGGCCCAGCTGGGATCGCCGTGAACGTGGCGGATGAGGAAGGTTCGATGTTGTTCCCACCGGTGGCCGGGATCGTGCCCGATGGCTGTGCTGTGGACGTGAGCAACGACGGGGACGGGGAGGTGGCCTGATGCCGGGCGATAGTGACCTGGAGGTGTCTCCGGCCGCGGTATCTGCGATCCAGAAGGGGTTGCGGGATGCTGTCTCGGAGCTGCGCGAGTTTGGGGATGCAGCCGGCGCGTCGCAGGGGGCGGGGTTCCACAACCTGTCGATGACGGCAATGGAGACAGGGCACGGTGGTCTGTCGAAGGACTTCGAGGGCTTCTGTGAGCTCTGGGAATGGGGCGTCCGGTCACTGATCCAGGACGCGTCAGCCCTGGCCGGAAACCTCGGCATCGCCGCGGGGACGGTCTGGGAAGAGGACCACTACATCGAGGGCGGCTTCAAGGTGGCCGCGAACTCCCTGTACGGCAATCCGCATGCCAGAGAGGACGAGATCGAGAAGAAGTCCTGGGGCGACATCTTCAGCACCGACGTCTACAAGCCGGACTACAGCGCGCAGTCCTACGAGAAGGCGGCGAAGGACGTCGGGCAGACATGGTCCGACACCAAGGACACGGTGACGTCGACGGGGAAGATCGGCTCGATGAAGGACCTGCTGGAGCAGGCGGAACGCGCCAGGGGTGGTAGCTGATGGGCTGGCAGGACTTCATACCGGACGTCGTCGAGGACAAGGTCGAGCACGGGATCGAGAAGGTCGGCGACTTCGTCGAGTGGGGTGGCAGTAAAGTTGCCGGCCTTGCCGACGACGTCGGCATGGAGGAAGCGGGCGACTGGATCCGCGACAGGTCCCGCTCCGCTGCCAACCAACTCGGCTCCGACGTCGCCGAGCTGGAACTCGGGCAGACCGACGACCCGAAGAAGCTGGTCTACGGCAGCGTCACCAAGATCCATGCCCAGGTCGGACACCTGAGCGACTTCAAGAGGGCCTTCGAGTCCGTCGGCAACGGCCTGAAGAACCTGACCGAGCCCGACGGACTGAAGGGCCAGGCTGCCAAGGCGTTCCGGGAAGCCGTGGCGAAGCAGCCACCGCGCTGGTTCAAGGCGTCCGAGGCCTTCGGGAAGGCCGCAGACGCATTGGGCCGTTTCACGGAGACCGTGGAATGGGCGCAGGGACGTGCCAAGGAGGCCCTGGAGGACTACAACAAGGCGAAGAAGGTGTCCGAGGACGCCCGCAACGCCTACAACAAACAGGTCAGCGAGTACAACGACGCCATCACAGCCAAGAAGGAGCACCTCCCGCCCCGCCCGGCCGAGACCTTCGACGACCCCGGCAAGCCGCTGGCCGCGGCAGCGCAGGACAAACTGAACAGCGCCCGCAAGCAGCGCAACGAGCAGGCACAGACCGCCGCGGTCGCGGTCCGCGCCGCGCGTGACGCCGCCCCGCCCAAGCCCTCGTACGCGGGGCAGCTCACCGACGGCATCGCGTACATGCAGCTCGCCAACAACCACTTCGTGGGCGGCATCATCCGGGGTGCAGCCGGCACCGCCGACTTCGCCCGCTCGCTCAGCCCGCAGGATCCGTACAACCTTACGCATCCCGCCGAGTACATGACGCACCTCAACTCCACGGCAGCCGGCCTCGTCACCACGGTCAACGACCCATGGGGCGCCGGGAAGCAGATGCTCGACGAGTTCATGAAGGACCCCGCAGAAGGCATCGGCAGATTCGTCCCCGACCTGATCGGTTCCAAGGGCATCGCCTCCTTCAAGGAGGCCGGGGCAGCCGCGAGACACCTTGACGATCTGAAGTCTCTCCGCCGCGGGGAGCATGAACGGAATCCGGAGAGCAGCGCCAACCGTTGCAAAGAAACCGTGTGCAAGAGGGACCCGGTCGACATCGCGACCGGCCGCATGCTGCTGCCCGCGACCGACATTGTTCTGCCCGGCTCCCTCCCGCTCGTATTTCGGCGCACCTTCGACTCTTCGCGCCGCTCCGGGCACTGGTTCGGGCCGACATGGTCGTCCACGGTGGACCAGCAGCTGGAGATCGGACCCGAGGGCGTTATCTTCAGCTGTGACGAGGGGAGCCTTCTCGCCTACCCCCACCCGGCTCCCGGGGTCGCGGTGATGCCCACGCACGGCCGCCAGTGGCCATTGGAACGGGTCCCCGGCGGCTACACCATCACCGATCCCTACACCGGCAAGGTCTGGCACTTCACCGATCACACGGACGAGACCGCGCTCCTGGCCCAGATCGACGACCGCAACGGACGCTGGATCAGCTTCGAGCACGACGAGTCGGGAGCACCAACGGGGATCCTCCACCACGGCGGCTATCACCTGAAGCTCACCACAAGCGACGGCCGCGTAACGGCCCTGCACCTCGCGGGAGCCGCGAAGGACGGATCGGATCAGGAAGTCCTGCGGTACGGCTACACCGACGGCCATCTCACCTCGGTCATCAACTCTTCCAGCCGCCCCCTGAGTTTCGACTGCGACGAACACGGCCGTATCACCTCGTGGACCGACACCAACGGAAGCCGCTTCGACTACGTCTACGACGACCAGGACCGCTGCACCTACCAGTCAGGCACGAACGGACACCTCGAATCCACCTTCACCTGGGACGGTGTCGATCCCGCTACCGGGCTGCGCATGACGACCCTCACCAACGGTCTGGGTCACACCGAGCGCCACTTGGTCAATGACCGGTCACAGGTGGTCGCCGAGATCGACTCTCTGGGCGCGGTCACTCGCTTCGAGTACGACCGCTACAACCGGCTGCTGTCACGGACTGGTCCGCTGGGCCACGTCAGCCGTTTCACCTATGACGAGCACGGCCGTATGACGCTGGTGGAGCGCCCGGACGGACGGCAGGCGCGGACCGAGTACGACGACAACGGGCTGCCGATACGCCTCGTCGGCACCGACGGGAACGTCACGCGCCAGACCTTCGACGAGCGCGGCAACCGCACGTCGGTGACCGACCCCTCGGGCGCGACGACGGAGTTCGCGTACGACACGGCCGGATGGCTCACCTCGGTGACGGACCCGCTCACCGCCACCACCCGGCTGGTCCTTGACCGCCGGGGTCTTCCCGTCGAGGTCACCGATCCGTTGGGTGCCACGACCCTGTACGAGCACGATGCCTTCGGGCGTACGGTCCGAATCACCGACCCTCTCGGTGGGGAGACGCGCCTGCAGTGGACGGTAGAGGGCCGGCCGTCCGGGCGCACCGCACCCGACGGGACGGTGGAGTTCTGGACGTACGACGGCGAGGGCAACTGCCTCAGTCACACGGACGCGATGGGCGGCACGACTCAGTTCGCGTACACAGACTTCGACCTGCTGGCGGCCCGCACAGGCCCGGATGGAGTTCGCCACGAGTTCTCCCACGACTCCAACCTGCGGCTGACGCGAGTGACGAACCCACAGGGCCTGACGTGGGATTACAGCTACGACGCGGCGAGCCGACTGGTCGCGGAGACAGACTTCGACGGCAGGGTGCTGAGCTACGACTACGACGCTGCGGGACGTATGGTCTCCCGGGCGAACGGCCTGGGCCAGCACGTCGGCTTCACGCACAACGTCCTCGGCCAGGTGATCCGCAAGGAAGTCGAAGGCAACGCGGTCACGACATTTGAGTATGACGTTTTCGACGAACTCGCGCTGGCTGCGGGCCCGGACGCCCGGCTGGAGCGCCTGCGAGATCGCTTCGGTCGGCTGAAGTCCGAGAAGGTCAACGGCCGGACGCTGACGTACGCGTACGACGAGCTCGGCCGCCGCGTGGGAAGGACCACGCCGAGTGGCGCGGTCAGTGAATGGTCGTACGACGCGGCGGGCCACAAGACGAAGCTCAACACCTCCGGGCGCGAGATCGCCTTTTCCTTCGACGCCCGGGGCTGCGAAGTGGAGCGCACAGTCTCGGACTTCGTGTCATTCAAGTCGTCGTTTGACGAGATGAGCCGCTTGACGGACCAGGAGATCACACACCGGGGTGGTCGCCTCCAGCACCGCGTGTACACCTACCGCGCGGACGGCGGTCTCGTCGGCATCAACGACGCCCTCTCCGGTGACCGCCACTTCGACCTGGACTCGACCGGCCGCGTCATGACCGTCCATGCACACGGCTGGACGGAGCAGTACGCCTACGACGACGCCGGAAACCAGACGGAGGCCTCGTGGCCGGCCACCCACCCGTCCCATACCGCAACGGGCACACGTGCCTACCAGGGCACTCGGATCACCAACGCCGGTGCCCTCCGCTACGAACACGACGGCCAGGGCCGGATTGTTCTACGCCAGAAGACCCGCCTCTCCCGAAAGCCCGACACCTGGCGTTACGAGTGGGACGCAGAGGACCGTCTCACCGCGGTGACGACACCGGACGGCACGGTCTGGCGGTACGCGTACGACCCCCTGGGCCGCCGAATATCCAAGCAGTCCCCTTTCGAGGCGGTCCACTTCACCTGGGACGGCACGACCCTCTGCGAGCAGACAACCGAGGACATCACCCTCACCTGGGACCATGCAGGCCTGCGCCCCCTTGCCCAGACAGAACGCCGCAAGGACTCCACCGAAGAGCGCTTCTTCGCAATCGTCACTGACCTAATCGGCACCCCAACGGAACTCGTCGACGAATCGGGCGAACTGGCCTGGCGCACGCGCACGACTCTGTGGGGCACGACAACGTGGACCCGCGACGCGACGGCCTACACCCCTCTACGCTTCCCGGGCCAGTATTTCGACGCCGAGTCGGGGCTCCATTACAACCACTTCCGCTACTACGACCCGGAGTTGGCCCGCTACCTATCCCAGGACCCCTTGGGGATCGCCCCAGCACCGAACCCGGCGACGTACGTCAACAACCCGCAGACGTGGAGCGACCCAAGAGGACTCTCGCCGTGCCCCCCTTTCCACAATCGGATGCCGGAGGAGTTGACCAGGGAGCTGGCAGACGCCGAACGTCTCGGCGTGAAGCCTATACGTGTTGGCGAAGAAGGCTTCGATGACATGATCAACTCGGGCACGGTGAAGTGGGCGGTGACTGAGGAGGGAGAGCTGGTGTTCATGCCGAAGCACGTCCAAGGCACCGAGCTGAAGCACCCCGTGCTGACGAATGGGGCACCTGTGCTTGCGGCGGGCGAGGCGGAGATCGCTGGAAGCAGCGGCAACTACTTCGGCATGCAGATCAACAGACAGAGTGGACACTACTGGCCCTCGCAAGAGAGCCTTGACACCGGGAAGGAGGCATTCGAACGTGCGGGAATCCCCATTCTCTGACCGTTCCCCTGAGACTCGCGGCCGCCACGGGAGCGGGCGCCGGTTCCTCGGTTCTTCGTTGGAGGACCTGGAACGGAACCTGCTGACAGTCGAAGCGGTGGCCTGGCCGTCGGAACGCTGGGAACAGTTGCGCGATTTCGCTGTCGGTGGCATGCAGTCCCCTGGTCTCTCAGACGAAACAAGGCTCCGTTGGGGCCATCTCGCTCTCTCCGCAATCTCAAGAAAGGAGCCGAACCAGACGCCGCAGCAGACGATGGCCGATTCTGCCCACGTGCGCGCATACATGATCCGGGAGTTCGGGGTCAGCAACGCGGATGCGGCCCGGGACATTCTTGCCCTCTGTTCGGAGATCCTGCGGAACGTGGGAGTGTCGCTGGAGGCAGGGGCGCGGCTCACCGAAGGGTGGAAGTCAGCACCGCGGGATCAGATGCTACAACTACGGCGGATCAAGAACATGCTCACTCCGCTACTTCCCCTCCGTGCACTCCTGGCAGGTGACGACTCGACCTTCCAGGAGACGCTCGCCTGGCTGGAGCTCGTCCCACGCCTTCCTTGAAGGACGTTCGTCGTGGACACAGAGAACCGCCCGTCTTGACGCATCACGTGGTACACACCGAGTGGTCCGAGGTCAGGAGACCTCACAGTTGGTGACGAGGTCGGCCACGACCTGCGTGAAGTTGGCGTAGGGCGTGGCACCCGAGATCTCCAAGGCAGCGACCGCCGACGCAAGGGTGACGGCAGCGGTTCTGATCTTCATGACGTCTCCCCGGTTCGGCACCGGCCACCCCCCGGGCCCTGCCCAGGCCAGGCTGCCTGCCCGGCCTGGCCTGGGCTGGCCTGGCCTGGCGCTCAGTCCCGCAGGGCTGGGACGACCTGCTGTCCGTAGGCGTCGGTGACCGTCTCCCGCGCGTCGTGCATGTCGTAGACGGCGAACTGGTCGACGCCCAGGTCGCGCAGGGCGCGGAGCTTCTCGATGTGGGCCTCGGCCGGGCCCAACAGGCAGAAGCGGTCGGCGACGTGGTTGCCGACCATCCCGCTGGAGGATGAACGACACCGGAGTGCGAAAGAAGGGGCGAACCGTCACGCGTAGGGCGGAGTTCACGGCTGCGCCGCTCGGGTGCGTGCCCGCGCCACTAGCCTGGAGCCCGTACAAAACCGCTGATGCCGGGCAGACAGAACGCAGCTCAGGGTCCGCTCCGACATCCCAGCCCAGCAAAGGACTCCGGTTGACGGGACGCAGGACCACCGCCCGACGCGCGAGCCCTGCCTGGCCGCCGCGGCTGCGCTACTGGTTCGACACCATCGTGGCCCGCGGCACCGCCGTGCTGATCGGCTGGCTCACCCTCATGTGCCTGGCCATCGTGGTCCCGGCCAGCGCGGCCCTCGTGTGGGCCAGGCAGGACGGGCCCACCACCTGGTCGGAGCAGGTCGTGGCCGTGTGGGTGAGCGTGGGCCAGACGCTGAAGATCGGCGGCGCCGTCGGCCGCCCCCTGTACGTGCTCATGTCGGTCCTGCTGGCCCTCGTCGCCCTGCTGTTCGTCTCCACCCTCGTCAGCCTCATCACCAACGGACTCAACGACAAGGTCCTGGCTCTGCGCCGCGGCCGGTCCACCGTCCTGGAGGCCCGGCACACGGTGCTGCTCGGCTGGTCCGACCAGGTGTTCCCGATCATCTCCGAACTGGTCGAGGCCAACGCCAACCGGCGCAGGGCCGTCATCGCCGTCCTGGGCCCCAAGGACAAGGCGGAGATGGAGGACGAGATCGCCACCGCCGTCGGCCGGCTCGGCCACACCCGGCTGATCTGCCGCAGCGGCGTCACCACCGACCCCGCGGTCGTCTCCCTCGTCAGCCCCGAATCGGCCCGCGCCGTGCTGGTCCTCACCCACGAGGGCGAGGACGGTGACGCCCACGTGGTCAAGACACTGCTCGCCGTGGACGCCGCCGTCCGCGGGCGGGGCAGGCCCGCCGTGGTCGCGGCGGTCCGCGACGGCCGCCACAAACGTGCGGCGGACCTTGCCGCGGGTCCCCGCGGCAAGGTGCTGGACATCGAGGACGTGACCGCCCGGCTCATCGCCCAGACCTCCTGCGAGCCCGGACTCTCCCTCGTCTACCAGGAACTGCTGGACTTCGACGGCGACGAGATCTACACCGTGGCGGACCCCACCCTGACGGGACGCACCTTCGGCGAACTGCTCCTCGCCCACGACACGTCCAGCGTCATCGGTCTCCTGCGCCGCGCCCGGAGCGAGGCGGACGAGGGCACCGACGGGACCGGCCGGTCCGGCCGGAGCCGCGTCGAACTCAACCCCGCCACCGACAGCGTGCTGGGCGAAGGCGACCGGATCGTCCTGATCACCGAGGACGACGACACCGCCACCCCGGCCGCCGAGCCGCTCGCCGTGGACGAGCGGGCGATCGTCGCACCGCCCAGGTCTCCCCGGCCCCCGGAACGCTTCCTGCTGCTCGGCTGGAACCACCGCGCCCCGCTGATCACCGACCAGCTCGACGCGTCCGTGCCGCCCGGATCCGTACTCGTGGTCATGGCGGAGGGCGAGGAGTGCCTCCGTGAGGCCGACCGCTGCGCCCGGGCGCCGGGCCGGCGGATGCACGTCGACGTCCACCGCGGCGACATCACCGATCCGCGGGTCCTGGACGACCTGGACGTACTGTCCTTCGACCGGGCCATCGTCCTCGGATACGACGTCCGGGACACCGCCCCGGGGGCGCTCACGGGCGACGACAGGACCCTGGTGACCCTCCTCCACCTGCGCGCGCTGGAGGAGGCGGCCGGTCGCGATCTCGCCGTCGTGACCGAGATGACGGACGACCGGAGCCGGTTGCTGGCTCCCTCCCGGGAGGGTGCGGACTTCATCGTCGGCGGCCGGCTCATCAGTCTGCTGATGACGCAGATCGCGGAGAACCGGCACCTCGCCGCCGTCTTCGACAGCCTGTTCTCGGCCGACGGCGACACCATCCACCTGAGGCCCGCGACGGAGTACGTCCGGCCCGGGCACCCGGTCGGATTCGCCACGGTCGTGGAGTCCGGCCGCCGCCAGGGGCACTGCGTCATCGGCTACCGGCTCCACGAAGCCGTTGCGCAGGGCCCCTCGTACGGGGTGCGGCTGAACCCCGACAAGCGGGAGCGGCTGGCCTTCGGCCCCGAGGACTCGGTGATCGTCCTCGCCCCGGGCGCCGGGGTCACCCCGCACCGCGAACGGCGGCGCACCGTCCCCGGAGCGCGCGGCGGCGGGCTGCCGGGCCGGCCCCCCGGGCGGGACGACGTCCCGGGCGGCGGCTGGTGACACGGCCGGGCGGTACGGGGCGGGTGGGCCGCCTCGGGCTGATCGGCCCCTGGAACGTCGCAAAGGGGGATATCCCCCGTTCGAATCCGGAGGGATCCCTCAGTGCGGCCCGTTCCCGCCCAGGCCATGATCGTTTCACCGCAGGGGGACAGGAACGAGCCGAGGAGTTCAACATGACAGCGCACGACCGGGTGATCGGCCGACGGAGGCTGCTGCTCTCCGCGACGGCCGGACTCGCGACCACGGCCCTGCTCGCCCCCGCTGCCGCCGCCGCACCCGCCGCACCCGCCCCCACGGGGACGAATGGCCAACAGGCCGACGCCCTCCGCGCGCTGGAGCGCGCAGCCCACCCCCTGCGCTCGACGGAGCCGGGCGGCAACACCGCCGACCTGCGGGCCCTGGACGCCATGATCGGCGAAGCCAGGGTGGTCGGACTGGGTGAGGCGACCCACGGCTCCCACGAGTTCTTCGCCATGAAGCAACGCGTCTTCAGCCACCTCGTCGAGGAGAAGGGATTCACCACCTTCGCCCTGGAGATGAGCTGGACGGCCGGCCTGCGGATCGACGAGTACCTTCAGGGCGGCGCCGGCGACGCCCGGCGGATAGCCAAGGAGACGCTGACCGGCTCGCCTTGGGAGCGGGAGGAATTCGTCAGCCTCATCGCCTGGATGCGGCGGTACAACGACCGTCACCCCGGCCGGAAGGTCCACTTCATGGGCAACGACATCGGCGCCCCCGGACTCGGCGACGCCGTGTTCGACCGGGTGCTCTTGTACGTCCGCACGAGTCGCCCCCAGGACGTCGCGCACCTGGAGGAGCTGTACGCGCGCCTGCGCCCCCTCGACGACGTCTTCGCCTACCTGCGCAAGCCCGTCGCCGAACGCCGCCTCGACGCCGCCACGGCCCAACAGGCCTTCGACCTGGTCACCGGGCACAAGGGAGCGGGAGGCGACGCCTACGAATGGGCCGAGCAGCACGCCCGAAGCATCGCCCAGACCTTCGCGTTCGCCTCGCTCGACCTGTCCGACCCGGCATCGGTGTCCGCCGCGGAGCGCTTCCGCGACCGGGTCATGGCCGACAACACCGCCTGGTGGCAGCGTCGGACGGGGGACAAGATGTTGCTCTCGGCGCACAACGGCCACGTGGGCTACCTGTCCAGCGACCCGGTGATGTACCCCAAGACCCAGGGCACCTTCCTGCGCGAGGCCCTCGGCCGCGACTACGCCGCCATCGGTTTCACCTTCGGCCGCGGCTCGTTCCTCACGGCGACCACGCTCGGCAGCCCCTGGAGCGAGGTCACCGTCCCCGCCGCCACCCCCGACATGCAGGAGCACACCCTCGACCGGGTGCGCCACCGCGACTACTACCTCGACCTGCGCACCCTGCCCACAGCGGGCCGCACCTGGCTGAACACCCCCCGCCCCATCTACGAGGCGGGCTCGTCCTTCAAGAAGGACCCGCTCCCCACCCTCGCCATCACCCCGGCCTACGACGTCCTCATCCACCTGAACCGGGTCCGCGCGGCCACCAGCCTCTGACGGCTCGGCCCGGTGGTCCCCGGTGAGTGCGGGCACTCGGGAGGACCACCGGGCAGATCACCACGGGTTCGGGCCGACGGGCCCGTCAGTGGTCGAACCACCAGAGCTGGTGGCGGCCGTTGTTGCACGGCCGCGCAGCGGGTACGTCAGTCGCGCAGCGCCGGAATGACGTGCTGTCCGTAGGCGTCGATGACCGTCTCCCGCGCGTCGTGCATGTCGTAGACGGCGAACTGGTCGACGCCCAGGTCGCGCAGGGCGCGGAGCTTCTCGATGTGGGCCTCGGCCGGGCCCAGCAGGCAGAAGCGGTCGACGATCTCGTCCGGGACGAAGTCGGTGGACGGGTTTCCGGCGCGGCCGTGGTGGCTGTAGTCGTAGCCCTGGCGGGCCTTGATGTACTCGGTGAGGGCGTCCGGGACCATGCCCGAGTGCTCGCCGTAGCGGGAGACGAGGTCGGCGACGTGGTTGCCGACCATCCCGCCGAACCAGCGGCACTGGTCCCGGGCGTGGGCGAGGGCGGCCGCCGAGTCGTCGGCCGTCACGTACGCCGGAGCGGCCACGCAGATGGTGATCGACGCCGGGTCGCGGCCCGCCTCGGTCGCGGCCCGCCGGACGGCCTTGACCATCCACTCCGTGAGGTACGGGTCGGCGAGCTGGAGGATGAACCCGTCGGCCTTCTGACCGGTGAGGGCGAGGGCCTTCGGACCGTACGCCGCCATCCAGACGGGGAGTCTGCCGTCCTTGATCCACGGGATGCGGAGCGGGTTGCCGTCCACGACCGCCTCGCGGCCTTCGGCCAGGTCGCGGATGACCTCGATGGCCTCGCCCAGGCGGGCCAGGGTGTTGGGGGCCCGGCCGGCGACGCGCATGGCCGAGTCCCCGCGGCCGATGCCGCAGACGGTGCGGTTTCCGTACATGTCGTTGAGGGTGGCGAAGGTGGAGGCGGTGACCTCCCAGGTCCGGGTGCCCGGGTTGGTGACCATGGGGCCGATGTGGAGCTTCTGGGTGTTGGCGAGGATCTGGCTGTAGATGACGAACGGTTCCTGCCAGAGGACCGCCGAGTCGAAGGTCCAGCCGTAGCGGAAGCCGTTGCGTTCGGCGCGCTTCATCAGGCTGATGACCTGGGAGGCGGGCGGGTCGGTCTGCAGGACGAGGCCGAAGTCCATGGTCGGGCTGCTCCTTGCTGGGGAGTACGGGCGCCGGGGCGTGCGGGCCCCGGCGCCCCCTAGAGGTACTGGCAGGTGGAGCGGGGGATGAAGGCCCCGTGGCCGGCCCGGCCGGTGTACTCGCGCCGGTCGATGACGAGTTCGCCGCGGGAGAGGACCGTGTCGACGCGCCCGGTGATCCGCCTGCCCTCGTACGCCGAGTAGTCCACGTTCATGTGGTGCGTCTCGGCGGAGATGACCTGCTCGGCGTGCGGATCGTAGAGGACGATGTCGGCGTCGGAGCCCGGCGCGATGGTGCCCTTCTGCGGGTAGAGGCCGAACATCCGGGCCGGGGTCGCGCAGGCGATCTCGATCCAGCGGCGGCGGCTGATGTGCCCGTCCAGGACGGCCTGGTGGAGGAGGTCCATGCGGTTCTCCACCCCCGGGAGCCCGTTGGGGATCTTGGAGAAGTCCCCGCGGCCCAGCTCCTTCTGGCCGCGGAAGCA
This sequence comes from Streptomyces sp. NPDC004667, assembly GCF_040609475.1. Lineage (NCBI taxonomy): Bacteria > Bacillati > Actinomycetota > Actinomycetes > Kitasatosporales > Streptomycetaceae > Streptomyces > Streptomyces sp. NPDC004667. The sequence goes on from NZ_JBEXKC010000061.1 coordinate 44,600, forward strand.
GAACGGGCAGTGGTCGGTGGAGACCACCTGGAGGTCGTTCGTGCGCAGGCCCCGCCACAGTGCCGCCTGGTGCTCGCGGGGGCGCAGCGGGGTGGAGCAGACGTACTTGGCGCCCTGGAAGTCGGGCTCGGCCAGGTTGTCGGTGGACAGGAACAGGTACTGCGGGCAGGTCTCGCCGAAGACGGGCAGGCCCTTGTCCCGGGCGGCGGCCAGTTCGGCCACCGCCTCCTCGGCCGACACGTGGACCACGTAGAGCGGGGATCCGGCCACCCGGGCGAGCTGGATGGCGCGGTGGGTGGCCTCGGCCTCCAGCAGCACCTTGCGGACCTCACCGTGGTGGCGGGGGTCGGTCTCGCCGCGGGCCAGGGCCTGTTCGACGAGGACGTCGATGGCGATGCCGTTCTCGGCGTGCATCATGATCAGCCCGCCGTTGCCGGAGGCCCGCTGCATGGCGCGCAGGATCTGCCCGTCGTCGCTGTAGAAGACGCCCGGATAGGCCATGAACAGCTTGAAGGAGGTGACGCCCTCGCCGACGAGGTGGTCCATCTCCTTCAGGGTGTGTTCGTTGACGTCGGAGAGGATCATGTGGAAGGCGTAGTCGACGGCGCAGTTGCCGTCGGCCTTCGCGTACCAGGTGTCGAGCCCCTCGCGCAGGGAGCGGCCCACGCTCTGCACGGCGAAGTCGACGATGGTGGTGGTGCCGCCCCAGGCGGCGGCCCGGGTGCCGGTCTCGAAGGTGTCCGAGGCGGAGGTGCCGCCGAAGGGGAGCTCCATGTGGGTGTGCGCGTCGACGCCGCCGGGGATGACGTACTTCCCGCTCGCGTCGATCGTGCGGTCGGCGGTCCAGACGTCGGCCGCGGCGGAACCGTGTGCGGCGAGGGCCGCGACGCGGCCGTCCTCGACGAGGACGTCCGCGTGGAGCTCGTCGGCGGCGGTAACGACCAGACCGCCTCGGATCAGGGTGCGCGTGCTCATGGAACTCCCCCTAAGGGATGGGCTGCCGGCTGCTACCGGATGGTCCGCAGGGCCTGTTCGAGGATGTCGGCGCCCTCTTCCGCCTCGGCGACGGTGAGGGAGAGCGGCGGTGCGACGCGCAGCACGCTGGTGTCGTGGCCACCGCCCTTGCCGAGGAGCAGGCCGCCCGCGCGGGCGGCCTCCAGGACGGCGGCGGCCGCCTGCGGGTCGGCCCGGTCGGTGCCCGGCTTCGTCAGTTCCAGGCCGGCCATCAGGCCCCGGCCGCGGACCTCCCGTACCGCCGGCACGCCGGCGCAGACGGCGCGCAGCCGTTCCAGGAGGAGTCCGCCGACGCGGCGGGCGTTGCCCTGGAGGTCGTGTTCCTGCAGGTACGCGAGGTTCGCGAGGCCGGCCGCCATGGTGACCGGGGAACCGCCGAAGGTGGAGATGGAGTTGGAGTCGAGGCAGTTCATCACCTCGGCGCGGGCCACGACCCCTCCGATGGACATGCCGTTGCCGATGCCCTTGGCGAAGGTGAGGATGTCCGGCGGGCCGTTCTGGGCGTGGGCCTGCCAGCCCCAGAAGTGTTCGCCGGTACGGCCCCAGCCGGTCTGCACCTCGTCGCTGATCCAGAGGATGCCGTGGCGGTCGAGGACCTCGCGGAAGGCGCCGTAGAGCCCGTCGGGCGGGGAGGTGAAGCCGCCGACGCCCTGGATCGGTTCGGCGATCAGGGCGGCGACCCCGCCGCGGGCCTGGCCGAGCACGTCCTCCAGGTCGGCGACGGCCGCGGCGGTGAACCCGTCGTCGGGGAGGGCGGCGAAGGGGCCGCGGGTACGGACGGCGCCGTGGACCCAGTACGTCTGGAGCGGCGAGAGGCTGGTCGGGGACCAGCCGCGGTTGCCGGTGATCGAGACGGTGGAGAAGGACCGGCCGTGGTAGCTGTTGCGCATCGCCAGGATCTGGTTGGAGCGGCGGTACGTCGTGGCGAGCAGCAGGGCGGTGTCGTTGGCCTCGGTGCCGGAGGTGGTGAAGAAGACCCTGGCGTCGGGGATCCCGGACAGCGCGCAGATGCGTTCGGCCAGCTCGATCATCGGCCGGTTGAGGTACAGGGTGGAGGAGTGGATGATCCGGCCGGCCTGTTCGGAGACGGCCTTGGTGACCTCGGGCAGGGCGTGGGCGGTCATCGTGGTGAGGATGCCGCCGAAGAAGTCGAGGTAGCGGTTGCCGTCGGCGTCCCAGACGTGGCGGCCCTCGCCGTGGGTGAGCTCGATGGGGCGGTCGTAGTAGAGCGCGAGCCAGTCGGGCAGGACGGCGGCGTGGCGGCTGTGCAGGGGGATGGGGTTGGTCACGGCTGTACGAGCCCTCCGTAGGCGTCGGGGCGGCGGTCGCGGTAGAAGGCCCACTGGTCGCGGACCTCCTTGATCAGGTCGAAGTCGAGGTCCCGGACGAGGAGTTCCTCCTCCTTGTCGCTGGCGACCTCGCCGACGAACTGGCCGCGCGGGTCGACGAAGTAGCTGGTGCCGTAGAAGTCGTTGTCGCCGTACTCCTCCTGTCCGACGCGGTTGATGGCGGCGACGAAGTACTCGTTGGCGACGGCGGAGGCGGGCTGTTCCAGCTGCCACAGGTACGCGGACAGGCCCCGGGAGGTGGCGGACGGGTTGTAGACCAGCTGGGCTCCGGCCAGGCCCAGCGCGCGCCAGCCCTCGGGGAAGTGCCGGTCGTAGCAGATGTACACCCCGACCTTGCCGACGGCGGTGTCGAAGACGGGCCAGCCGAGGTTGCCCGGGCGGAAGTAGTACTTCTCCCAGAAGCCCTTGACCTGCGGGATGTGGTGCTTGCGGTACTTGCCGAGGTAGCTGCCGTCGGCGTCGATGACGGCGGCGGTGTTGTAGTAGAACCCCTCGGCCTCCAGCTCGAAGACCGGGACGACGATCACCATGCCGGTCTCGCGGGCGAGCGCCTGCATCCGCCGTACGGTGGGGCCGTCGGGGACGGGCTCGGCCCAGCGGTAGTGCTCGGGCTCCTGCACCTGGCAGAAGTAGGGTGCGTTGAACACCTCCTGGAAGCCGATGACCTTCGCCCCCCGGGCGGCCGCCCGGCGGGCGTGCTCCTCGTGTTTGGCGATCATCGACTCGGTGTCTCCGGTCCAGGTGGCCTGGACGAGTGCGGCGCGGACGACTTGGGCCATGAGCTGCTCCTCGCGACGGGAACGCCGACTTCTACGCACGTAGACGGTGTGCGTAGGGAGTCGAAGGTAGGCGTCGTCACAGCGTGGGGCAAGACCACCGTGCGCGGTTGGAGTAGTCGATCAAGTTACGTCGCCAGGTGGTCGTTTGCGGTCAGGAGACGGGCGCTTCAGCTCGCCGGGATCCCCGCCACGCGCAGGGCGTGCGCCAGGTCCCGGTGCCGGGTGCCGGACAGGGCGCGGGCCCCGGCCAGCAGCCGGGGCGCGAACCAGTGCGGGTCGCGGCGGGCCAGGGCCGCCGCCTCCTCGGCGGTGCGCAGGCGCACGAACGCGGCGAGCAGGGTGCGGGCCTCGCGTTCCCGCCCGGCGGCACCGAGGGCGAGCGCGGCTTCGGCGACCTCGGCGGCGGGGCGGGCCACGCCCTGGCGCAGCAGCCGGTCGCAGTCGCCCTCGCGGCCGGCCTCGCCGAGGACGGCGGCGGCCGCGGCGAGCCGCTCGGGCGGGAGCGAGGCCGCCTCCCACAGCAGGGTGGCCCAGTCGGCGGCCAGCCCGGCGCGGCCGAGCTCCGCGGCGAGCGCGGGCAGCCGCCCCGCGGGCCACGCGGCGGCCTCGCAGAGCAGCGCGTGCGCTTCCCCGGTACGGCCCTGCTCCCGCAGTGCCAGCAGCTCGGCGACGAAGTCGCGCCGCGCGGGCGCCTGACCGGCGGGTTCGAACGGGCCGCGCTCCGCGGCCCGTTGGCCGGGGTCCGCGGCCCGTTGGCCGGGGTCCGCGGCCCGTTGGCCGGGGCCTGACGGGGCGGGGGTGGGCCAGGGGCCCTCGGCGCCGGCGGGCACGTGCGCTCCGCGGGCGGGGGCCCCGGGTTCCGGCGCGGGGTGGGTGGGCGGGGCCGACGGGGAGGGCTCCGCGGCGGTGGCCCCGCCCGCGAACCGGGCGCCGCGCGGGGCGGGGAGGGGAGCCGTCGGGGCGGTCGGCACGGCGGCGGCCGGGGGTGCGAAACGGGCACCGCGCGGGGCGGGAAGCGGGGCCGTCGGGGCGGTCGGCACGGCGGCGGCCGGGGGTGCGCCCGCGTACCGGGCCCCACCGGCCCGGCGCGCTCCCCGCAGCCACCGCCCCTCGGCCCTCCCGACCGGCACCGCCCGCGACCCCGGCTCCGGGGCCGGCACCGGCTCCGGCCGCCACCCCCGCTCGGGGTCCCCCTCCGGCCCTCGCCGCCACCCTCGGTCCGGGGCCGGGTCCGGCTGCCACCCCCGGTCCGGGGCCGGGTCCGGCCGCGGCTCGCGCTGCCTCGGGACGCCCGCCGGCGGCAGCGTCCCCAGGCGGGCGGCGCCTGCGGCGGGGCCGCGGCGGGCGTGGAGAGCGAGGGTGAGGGGTCAAGGTCATCACTCGTGTCTTCGGTC